>CANFKN010000080.1 GCA_947447385.1 Microbacteriaceae bacterium | reverse complement strand
GAGCTGGGTTGCTGTTCTCGACGTTGCAGGTCGCCGTTTGCCATTAGCGAAGGGCCAGACTTCGGTCGGTCGCGATGCGACTGCTGGTTTGCAAATTCACGACTCGAGTTTAAGTCGTCAACATTTTGATATTATCTGGGATGGCAAGCTTGCCGGCCTGCGAGACCTGGGCTCAACCAACGGCACTCGGCTTGAAGGTCAACCGGTGGTCGCTAACAAGGTTGTCGGTCTGGCAAATGAATCGGTGATTGTCGCCGGTCGCAGCCAATTTGTTTTTAGAATCGTAGCGAAGTCGGTGAAAGAATAATGAGCGATCTCGCCCTCTTTTTGGTGCGCGCAGCTTTTGTTGTGGTGCTTTGGATTTTCATTTTCACAATTATTTCTGTAGTTCGCTCTGACCTTTTTGGTCAGAAGATTGTTCGCAAAGTGGTCAAGGCGAATTCGCCGCAGGTCTTGTCAACCCCGATTTTGCCACCATCAGCCGGGCAGCCGGCGACGCCATCGGTTGGTTTCGCGCAGCCGGAATCCAAGTTGAATAAGAATGCGAAACCTGCCATCGTGCCCGAGCGCCTGCTGATTACCGCCGGTGATAAGGCTGGTTATCAACTAAAGCTTCAAAACCGCGACATCACTATCGGGCGAGCTGAGACCAGTGACCTAGTGATCGATGATGAGTTTGCATCAACCAATCACGCCCGCCTTTTCAAGGCAAATGGTGTCTGGATGGTCGAGGATCTGAAATCAACCAATGGCACCTACCTTGATGGTGAAAAAGTCACTGCGGCGGTCGCGCTCACACTTGGTTCAGAGGTTCGCATCGGCAAAACTGCTTTTGAGCTGCAGGGGTAATCGACCAAATGAGCGAAACCCCGTCATTCGACAAGACTCAGACGATTCCGATAGCCATGCAACTGGTTTCGGCCGGTGACTCAAACATTGGGCGCACCCGTGCTTCGAACCAAGACAGCGGCTATAACGGCGTAAACCTGTTTTTTGTAGCCGATGGCATGGGTGGCCACGCGGGCGGTGACATCGCGTCTGCTCTGGTAACCCACAAGGTTGCGCAGGTTGACGCCATTTATGACTCGCCCGAAAGCGCTGGCGATGCCATGAAGCAAGCAATGCTGCAAGCCAACCGAAAGCTGAGCGAAACAGTCGAACAGCACGGTGAGTTGGCCGGCATGGGCACAACTTTTTCAGGCTTAGCGGTGGTGGGCAGCAAGGTTGCTATTGCGCACATCGGTGACTCGCGAATTTATTTAGCTCGTGGCGGGCAAGTGAAACAAATCACAAAAGATCACACATTTGTTCAAAGGCTGGTTGACACCGGTCGAATCACTCCTGAAGAGGCTCTCGTTCACCCGCGCCGCAGTGTTTTGATGCGCGTCTTGGGTGATGTTGAAGATGCCCCAGACATCGACGTTATGACCATGCCGGCAAAACCTGGCGACCGTTGGCTAATTTGCTCTGACGGCTTGAGCGGCGTGGTGCCCGAAGATGTAATGCATCGAATTTTGACCGAAAACGGCAGCCCCGACGATGCTTGCGAGCTGTTAGTTTATGAGGCATTAGAACACGGCGCACCAGATAACGTGACCGTTGTTTTGGTCGATCTCAAGCACGCGGGTTTCGCTAAAAAGGTCGAGACTAACGCCGAGTTTTTGGGTTCTGCCGCTAATGATGTGGTGGTTGAAAACACTAAAGACCGTCGCTTCTTGCGATTGCTAAACCCTCGTAACCTGCCCGAAGTTTTCGGAATCAATCAAGACCCGGCTGCGTTCTTGCCCGAGTCTGAAGAATATCTTGAACTAATTCTTCGACAAACCAAAAGCCGAGTGCGAATGCACCGCCTGAGGCAGTTTTTAGGCTTCTTGGTAGCCTTGGCTGCTCTTGGAGGCTTGCTATGGGCTGGCTACAGCTACACCCAAACTCGCTACTACATCGGTGAATCGGGCAATGGCAAGGTTGCCATTTTTCGTGGCATTCACGAGTCATTCGGTTCTTTGAAGTTTTCTCAGCTCTTTCGCGAGACCAGCACCGACGTAAACGACCTAACGCTCATGCAACAAGACGAGGTTCGCAGAACCATTGCAGCCGACAGCCTGAACGACGCCTACATTAAGTTCGATTTGTTGCTCAGCATCGAGGGCCAATGACCGGGCCATCTCTGCTGCAGCGCGCCAGCCACGTTATTAAAGACCAGACTGATCCGCACACCATCACGATGAACATTGGGCGGCTCATTCGAGTTGTGCCCCGAAGTCGAAACATCGAAGCAATCCTGATCTTTTTTGTTTTGGGTCTTTATGCTTTCGAGCTGGCTCAAGTTCAACTTTCAACGATCGCCAAGCTAACCCCTGAGTTTTTCATGCTCTGGGCGCCAATCGCAGTTCTATCTGTCGTTTTTCACGTCGTGCTTCGTTTCAAAGCAAGCGAGGCCGACAGTTTGCTCTTGCCAATAGCGTTGGCGCTCAACACCTTGGGCATCGCCGAGATTTATCGTCTCGACATCGCGAAAACAATTGCAGGCGACACCGATCTCTTTGGCTTCAAGCAGGTCATCTGGGCGAGCGTTGCTTTAGCAATCGGTTTTCTTGTGGTCTGGTTGGTGCCAACCCATCTCTTTCTCAGGCGCTATGTCTACATCTCGATGATTATCGGCGTGGCACTGCTGCTTTCGCCGATGCTGCCTTTCGTAGGCCTAAAGATCAACGGTGCTCAGCTCTGGATCTCGGTCGCAGGGCTAACCTTTCAGCCCGGTGAGCTTGCCAAAATCGCTCTCACCGTCTTTTTTGCCGGCTATCTCGTAACCCACCGTGATTCGCTCGCCGCGGTGGGTCGCAAAGTGCTGGGAATCAAGCTGCCTCAGGCCAGAGACCTTGGCCCGATTCTGATGATTTGGTTGGCGAGCCTCGCTATTTTGGTATTGCAGCGCGACCTTGGAACATCGCTGCTCTATTTCGGGCTGTTCTTGGTAATGATTTATGTTGCAACTGGCCGCGCAATCTATGTGGTCGTTGGGCTTGCTGTGTTCGGCTCAGGCGCCTTCTTGGCCGGCCGAATTCTCGATTATGTTGGCGGGCGTTTTGATGCTTGGCTGAACCCGTTTAGCGATTTGCACTACAAAGCCGACGTCAACAGTAGCTATCAACTTGTTCAAGGCCTTTTTGGAATGGCCCACGGCGGAATCTGGGGCACAGGCCTTGGCGGAGGTTTTCCGCAGATGGTGCCAGTTGCCGAAAGTGACTTTATTATTTCGAGCCTCGGTGAAGAACTCGGACTCGTTGGGCTCTTCGCAATTCTGGGGCTTTACCTGTTGTTGGTTTCGCGTGGCTTGAGAATCGCGTTCAACCACACCGACGACTTTTCAAAACTTCTTGCAATTGGGCTTAGCTTCGTAATCGCCCTTCAAACCTTCATCGTGGTTGGTGGCGTGACTCGTGTTGTGCCGCTGACCGGTCTAACCACACCGTTTTTGGCAGCGGGTGGCTCATCGCTTTTAGCCAACTGGATCATCGTCGCGCTTTTGCTGCGCATTTCTGACTCGCTGAAAGCCGAATCACCAAAAGTGAAGGCGCTCGCATGACCCGCGAAATGCGTCGAGTGACGCTCCTGATCTTTGCCATGTTCTTCAGCCTGCTGATGGCTGCGAGTTTGATTCAGTTTCTCAATGCCGATTCGCTGATGGCTGATGGGCGCAACCCCAGAAGTCTTTATGACAGCTATAAAACCCAGCGCGGCTCAATTTTGGCCGATGGCAAACTTGTGGCCTGGTCGGTGAAAACCGACGATAAATATCAATACCTTCGTGAATACGACAACGAAGCTTTTAGCGCAGTGACCGGCTTCTATAGCTTGGCGCAGGGCACCACCGGCATTGAGTCAGCACTCGACAGTTATTTGAGTGGCAAGAACTCTTCACAATTTTTTGAACAGGTGAACTCGCTCTTGTCGGGCAACCCGCTGGCTGGAGCATCGGTTTATCTGACAATTGACCCTAAAGTGCAGCAGGTGGCTTATGAAGCACTTGGCAAACTCACGGGAGCCGTCGTCGCGATTGAGCCGGCAACCGGCAAAATTCTTGCCCTGGCTTCAACCCCCGGCTTCAACGCGAACCTGCTGGCTATGCACAACACGACTGTTGCGAATAACAACTATCAGTCGCTCGTCAGCCGCACCGATAGCCCACTTATCAACAGAGCTATCGGTGGCGAGCTTTATGCACCAGGTTCAGTCTTTAAAATCGTGGTTGCCTCCGCTGCATTCGAATCTGGCAAGTACAAGCCGAGTTCGAAGTTGCCGAACCCGAAAAAGTTCAAACTGCCTGGCACAACCACCTATATCTATAACTCTGGTGAAGGCAAATGCGGCAGCTCGAAGCCGAAAGTCACAATCGCTGATGCCCTGCGTTTTTCATGCAACATTCCTTTTGCCGAGCTCGGCATTGCCCTAGGCCAAGACGCCATAGCAGCCCAAGCCGAACGCTTTGGTTTTGGCAAATCATTCGACATTCCACTTCGATCAACAGCCAGTGAATACCCAACCGGAATGGACGACGCTCAAACCGGTCTGTCATCTTTCGGGCAGTTCAACGACAAGGTCAGCCCCTTGCAAATGGCAATGGTCAGCGCTGCTATCGCCAATGGCGGCGTCTTGATGCAGCCAACACTCGTCAACAGTGTGCTTTCGGCAAACCTTGCGGTGCTCGACCGACCGAGCGACATCTCACTCGGGCAAGCGGTGAGTGCCGGCACGGCATCCTCGATTAAAGACATGATGGTCGCCGCCGTTTCTAAGGGCGTGAGCTCAAACGGCCGAATTGCGGGCGTGAAGGTGGCTGGCAAGACCGGCACCGCGCAAAATGGCCCAGGGCAGCCATACACGCTTTGGTTTACAGGCTTTGCACCGGCTGAAAACCCTCAGGTTGCCGTTGCTGTGGTGGTTGCAAATGGTGGGGGAATGGGGCAACGCGGGTTCGGCAACCTACTAGCTGCCCCAATCGCACGAAAAGTTATGAAAGCGGTGTTGAACAAATGAAGCCTTTAGCAGGTCAACTTTATGGGGGCAGATATCGTCTCGTGAGCCTAATTGCCACTGGTGGCATGGGCGAAGTTTGGGTTGCGACCGACGAAGTGATTTTGCGCGACGTGGCAATCAAGATTTTGAAACCCGAATATCTAAGCGACCCCAACTTTTTGGAGCGCTTTCGCACCGAGGCGCGTCACGCCGCGATGGTCAACCACGAAGGCATCGCAAACGTTTTTGACTATGGCGAAGACGGTGGTTCTGCATATCTGGTGATGGAGAAGGTTCCAGGCGAGTCTTTGGCCAAAATTCTCGAAGTTGAAACCTCTTTACCAGCTAGCAAGGTTTTGAACATTGTCGCGCAAACCGCTCGAGCACTTTATGCCGCGCACACGCAAGGTTTGGTTCACCGCGACATTAAGCCCGGCAATCTATTGATCACGCCTGACAACGACGTCAAAATTACTGACTTTGGCATTGCGCGAGTCGCAGACCAGGTTTCTCTCACCGCTACCGGGCAAGTCATGGGAACCGTGCAGTACCTCGCGCCTGAACAGGCAACAGGCAAACCGGCAACGGCAGCTACTGACATTTATGCCCTTGGCGTAGTTGCCTACGAAGCGCTGGCCGGTCGCCGACCATTCAGCGGTGATTCGCAAATGGTCATTGCCATGGCACACATCAACGATGCACCGCCTGCGCTGCCAGAATTCGTCGACCCCGCGGTTGCCGAACTTGTGATGGAATGTTTGGCCAAGAAAGCCGAGCACCGCCCGGCCAATGCTCTCGTTTTGGCTCAGCGAGCAGAGACGCTGTTGAACTCTTCAGGTAGTTCTGCAGCGACTCGCGTATTGAGCCAAGTTGAAAGCACAGCTACTGCGGTTATTCGAACCGACACCGCGCCTATGCCCGAGGCTATCGCCAAGCCAATCGTTTGGCCTTGGATCGCCGTGATTGCGCTATTGGCCGTGACCGCAGTCGCTATCATTGTGGCCATTATCTCTGGCTTGATGTCACCAGCGCCTTCGGTG
>CANFKN010000079.1 GCA_947447385.1 Microbacteriaceae bacterium | reverse complement strand
TTGAGGCAACCGAAGAAGACTGGAAGGCTGAGTACCATGACCTTGACCTTGCAGTTCGAGTTGTCGAAAATCTTGATGAAGCACTCGCTCACATCGCCAAATATTCAACGAAACACACTGAATCAATCATCACCGAGAACATTCAGAACGCAGAGCGCTTTTTGGCCGAAGTTGATTCTGCAGCCGTGATGGTTAATGCCTCAACCCGTTTCACAGACGGTGGAGAGTTCGGTTTTGGTGCCGAGGTAGGAATCTCAACTCAGAAACTTCACGCTCGTGGCCCAATGGGCTTGCCAGAGCTAACCAGCACAAAATGGTTAGTTCGTGGCGCCGGTCATATTCGTTCCTAAGCTAGTCTTTATTTATAAAGGAGTAAACAATGATTTTTCGTGCAGAAGAAGTAGCCGCAGCGGCAACTGAGAGCGGTTTTCCGACCTGGGGTTACGGAGCCATTGCATTCAGTGTTTTCATCGTGCTCGCACTGATTACCTATAGCTACCGCGATGTTGCCAACCGCAGCATTAGCAAGAACGATGACCACAAGGGTCACCACTAAATTTCAGCCGAAAGGCTACTAGGCAGACAATAATGACCAAGAAGCGACTCGGTGTGATGGGTGGCACTTTTGACCCCATTCACAACGGGCACTTGGTAGCTGCCAGCGAAGTCGCCTCGGCACTTTCGCTTGACGAAGTTGTCTTCGTGCCTACCGGTCGGCCTTGGCAAAAACCAGTTGTCTCCTCGGCTGAGCACCGCTATTTGATGACGGTGATTGCCACAGCTTCGAATCCACGTTTTAAAGTGAGCCGAATCGACATCGATCGCGACGGCCCAACATACACTGTTGACACGCTTCGAGAAATGAAGCAAGCCAACCCAGACGCCGATCTTTTCTTCATCTCTGGTGCTGACGCAATTGCGCAGATTTTGGTTTGGAAAGACGTCGAATCGATTTGGGATCTCGCACATTTCGTCGCAGTGACTCGACCGGGTCATGCACTTGAGATTCCTGCTTCTCCACAAGGTGCGATTTCAGTTCTAGAGATCCCGGCCCTTTCAATCTCTTCAACCGATTGCCGGCTGAGAGTGTTCGACGGCAAACCAGTTTGGTACCTCGTGCCAGATGGTGTCGTGCAATATATCGCCAAGCATGAGCTATACAGGCGGTTGGCATGAGCCCAGAATTTGAGAGTCGTCGGCAACGTCGCGAGGCCGAGATACTTGCGCAGGTTGCTCCAAGCCCAGAGGCTCCACTAAACCAGCAGGTTGCGGCAAGCCAACCGAGCGTTGCGGCAGCGTCGCTGTTCGAACAGGCTCAAAGCTCCTTCGCGGTTCCTGCCGCGAGTCCAACTCCATCAGTGCAAGCACCATTGAGTCGAAGGGAATTGCGCATTCAGCAGTCTGTTGCTGCGCCGACAGCATCACCTGCGTCATACCCTGCATCTGCACCTGCTTCTGCACCGGAGTCATCAGCAGCACCAGCGTCTGTTCCCGAAGAGCGATTTGCCGTGTCTGAATCAATCGATGATTTTCAGCTTCGCATCTCGAAACTTGCACAAGCCATTGCCCTTGCCGAGGGTGCTGACTTGTCTGCGCCGGCTGTCGTAGCGCCTCCAGTTGGGCGATCAATCGAGATTCCGGTTGCACCTGCAACACAAACAGCTAGCTCAAGGCGCGAAATGCGCCAGCAACTCCGCGCCAATTTTGATGACCTAGATTCACCTACAACGCCTTATGCTCAGCCTTGGACCGAAGTCGCAGTAACCCCAATGTTTGAAACCTCAAGTGGTTTCTCTCTCGACACAACCACTAACTCAATTGTTTTGCCCGTCATGCCAGACGCTTTACCTGGCAACCTGGTTCTTGAGCAGGGTGTTACTATCAAGACTGGTTCAATCGAGCTTCCTAACCTCAACACGGCCACTGGTTCGATTACAGTTGCTACTGCGGCTCAAATAGCTGATGAAGCCATGAATCAAGACTCTGTTAACAGCGTTGTTACAGACATTTCACCGGTTGCGGCGAGCAATTTGCTAAGGAATAACCCACGAATGGGATTAGCGCCGGTAACAGCAAAAAATGCCAAAGGGCAACTGTTTTATGTAACAACGACTTCGATACTCATGCTGACTGTGGGTGGGCTACTAGTAGCCGCCTGGATGTTTGGCTTCATCAAATAAACGAAAGAAACATGACTGCTACTGCAAAAGCTATTAAGTTAGCAGGGCTTGCTGCCCAAGCCGCCGCCGACAAACTGGGCGATGACATCGTCGCACTCGATGTGACTGACCCGATGCCGTTGACTGACATCTTTTTGATTGTTAGTGCGCGCAACGAACGCCAAGTTGTCGCCATCAGCGATGAGATTGAAGACCGTCTTCTGCTCAGTGGTCACAAGTTACTTCGACGCGAAGGCAAGAACACCGGCCGGTGGATTCTGCTTGATTTTGGTGACATTGTTTGTCACGTTTTTCACGAAGAAGATCGCATGTATTACTCAATCGAGCGCCTCTGGAAAGACTGCCCAGTCATCAAGCTTGAAATAGATACTGAATAATTTTTGTAGTAAGCTGTTCAGGTTGCCTCGGCAACAATCGGGCCCGTGGCGCAGCTGGTAGCGCACCTGCATGGCATGCAGGGGGTCAGGGGTTCAAATCCCCTCGGGTCCACAAATGCAACCCTCAAGAATCTTTCTTGAGGGTTTTTTGTTTAAACGTCTATCTACACTCGCTTGATGCGAGACGCAAAACCCGCTTCAATCGTGACTTTAGATTTTGCAACTCCGAAGTGTTGCGCGAGAAGTGAAACCAAGCCTTCATTGGCAGCGCCATCCACCGCTCTTTGTTGCAAAAATACGGTGAACGTGCCGTCTTCACCGACAACCACGAGTGGGCCTTTTTTGGAACCTGGCTTGACCATAACAGTGATGCGCACAAAACAAACTTAGACTCTATTTATGAGCAAAACCTATCGTGGATACACTTTCGAACAAGTTGCAGGCGTAATCGATCATTCGATTCTCAAGCCAGACTTCACATCTAAAGACATTGAAGAGGCTTGTGCTTTGGCCATCAAGTATGGCTGCGCCACCGTTTGCATTCGCCCAACTGACATCGAGCTGGCTGCGCGTCTATTAGCTGGCAGTTCAGTCGGCGTTGCGACCGTCATTGGTTTTCCTCACGGCACTTCGACTTCTGCCACCAAAGCGTTTGAAGCGGTTGACGCGATTCGCCGTGGTGCTACCGAGCTCGACATGGTCATCAACATCAGCAAAGCCGTTGAAGGTGACTGGGCTTTTGTCGAATCTGACATTCGTGCCGTGGTTGAAGCGGCCAAGGCTGAGCTTGCTTCGGCTAGCATCAAGGTGATTTTTGAGACAGCTTATTTCAACTCAGAGCAGATTGTGCGGCTGTGCGAGATTACCGAACGAGCCGGTGGCGACTACGTAAAGACCTCAACTGGCTTTGCTTCAGCGGGCGCGACCCTCGAGAACATCAAGCTGATGAAAGCAACAGTCGGCGATCGTCTAAAGGTGAAGTCATCGGGTGGCGTTCGCACGCTTGATCAACTGATTGATTACTTGGATGCTGGCATTTCGCGCAGCGGTTGCTCGGCGACCGAGGCAGTTCTACAAGAATTTTTAGCTAAAGCCGCCTAAGCATTGCAGGTTTTTCTATTGAAGCGAGCAACTAAGAATGTCTGACTTGAAACTACCTGCGCTCTATTTGTCACACGGTGCTCCCATGTTGCTCGATGACGCACTTTGGGTTAATCAGCTTGAAAATTGGGCAAAGGGCTTGGTGAAGCCAAAGGGCATTTTGATCGTCTCAGCTCATTGGGAATCAGCGCCGGTGTCAATATCTGCGACGGCAGCCAATACTCCGTTGATTTATGACTTCGGCGGTTTCGCCCAAAAGTTTTATGAGATGACTTACAACACACCCGACGCCAGTTGGCTCGGCGAGATGGTTGCCAAGTTGATGCCTGATAACGAGCCTGTGCACGAGCACAAAACGCGCGGCCTCGACCATGGCGCTTGGGTGCCGTTGAAGGTAATGTACCCCGACGCAGACATTCCGGTGGTGCAAATGTCTATGCCTACTCACGACCCGGTTCGGCTTATTGAGCTTGGTCGTCGCCTCAAGCCGCTTCGTGAAGAAGGCATTCTGATTATTGGTTCTGGCTTTATGACTCACGGTTTGCCTTATCTGCGTGATTGGTCACCGAACGCAGCTGCACCTGGGTGGTCAAAGGATTTTGACCTTTGGGCTGCCGAAGCATTGAACGCAGGCGACATTGACTCGCTCATAAACTATCGTGCGCAGGCTCCCGGCCTGCCTTATGCTCACCCGACAGTCGAACACTTCACACCGTTGTTCATTACGATTGGGGCAGCCTCGGCTGCAGATGCTTCTGTGAAAACCGCAATCGAGGGATACTTCATGGGTCTAGCAAAACGCTCGATTCAGGTTGCCTAAGCTGCCATTTAGGCAAAGCCTTAGAACGCGCTCAGCTCGGGCTCCATTGCTGAGTTGGGGCTTGAGGCAATTTGATTCGCTTTTTCGGCAGGTGTGTTTTTGCGCGCCTGAACCCAGCTTGCATAAAGCTCGCGAACATCCCAGGCATTTTCGGCCATCAGCGAGACTCCGTTCACGCCAGTGCGTCTGGTTTTGCCAGCAATCACAAGCAGTCGAGTGTTGAACAGAATGTGACTGCATCTCGATTGAGCTTCGTCAAAGAACGTTGAATCGCTGCACCCTGTGCCATCGTCGAGCGTCACAAAGACCACACGCTTGCCCGAACGCATCGGCGGGGTTTGGGTTGCCACTCGCACGCCCGCTACTAAGACCGAAGACTTGCTTCTTAGGCCCACCAAATCGCTTGCGTTAACCACGCCAAGGTCATCGAGCATTTCTCGATATTGTTCCATTTGATGTGCGGTGACATCCATTTTTAGGGTGCGAAGTTCTGCCGCAACCTTTTCGGCTTGACTTGGTTCGGGGTTTCCCGTGGGCAGCTGATCTAATAGGGCAAAGTCGAGCATGTTTTGCAGGTCAGTTTCTGTCGCTCGCTTTTTGGCGGCGTTTATTTGCTTCACCCTTGCGATGATGTCGCCGCGCGTGTGAACGTTGCCCACTGCTAGCGAATCGAGCGCTCCAACCTCTGCGAGCAGTTCGAAGCTTCGGCGACTCGGGCGTGCGCGCTCATAGAAATCGAGCAGGTCAACAAATGGCTGTTGTTTGACGATGCGTTTCACCTCAGCCTCGCTCATTCCATAAAACTGGTCGAACGCCATGCGCACGCCGATGTTGGTTTCATCTGGTGAGACTGTGACGCGTTCAATGCGTTCAACCAAGAATTCATTCGTTGAGCGGTTCACGTCGAGGGGCAAGATTTTCACGCCGAGCCTTCTGGCCTCTGCGAGCAACAATCGACGAGGATACATTCCCGGGTCGTGGGTGAAGATGCCAGCCATGAATTCGGTGGGGTAGTGGGTTTTGAGCCAGGCGCTCTGATAGGTGGGCATTGCAAAAGCTGCACCGTGAGCTTTGCAGAAGCCAAAACTGCTGAATGATTCGAGCGTTGCCCATACGGCATCGACTATCGGCGCCGAATAGCCTTTTGACAGGCTGGTCTTTCGAAAGAACTCTTCAATCTGCGGCTTGAGCCGAGGGTTTTCTAGCGACCTGCGCATTTCGTCGGCGCGCGCAAGAGTGCAGCCGGTCATTTTGTTGAAGATTCTCAGAACGTGCTCGTGAAAGATGACCACGCCAAAGGTTTCTCTCAGAATGGGCTCGAGGTCGGGGTGAAGGTAGCTCGGTTTCGCAAAGCCATGACGCCCATCAAGATATGGGGCAATCATGTTGCCTTTCATTGGCCCCGGTCGAAACAGTGAGATTTGAATGGTGAGATCGTTGAATCTAGTTGGTTGGTGTTTGCCGGTTAGCTCTCGTTGACCTGGGCTTTCAATCTGAAAGATGCCCAACGTGTTCGTGGTGTTGATGTTTTCAAAAGTGGCCGCATCGGCAAGGTCGATGGCTTCGAGGTCAAGCTTTTTGTT
>CANFKN010000078.1 GCA_947447385.1 Microbacteriaceae bacterium | reverse complement strand
CTGGCTGGTTTGTAACTAACGGCGGATGGGACCGCCACTGGGCCGACAACCCCGACAATGCGGCAACCGGTTTGTGGGCTTGGGTGCCAAAGTCGTTGCAGTCGCTCTGGCACGACCACCAAGAGCAATACAACTTTTCGATCAACCTTCACACCCCGCACTCCTACCAAGCCAACCCGTTGACCTGGCTGTTTGCGATTCGCCCAACAGCTTTTTGGTACACCTACTGTGACACTGTGAAAACTGACTGCGCCACCGCAAACGGCAATGTCTTGGCAGTTTTGCCGCTTGGCAACCCTTATGTTTGGTTCGCCGCCGGTTTCGCAGCGATCTATTTGCTCGTGCGTTACGTCATGACCCGCGACAACACCGCTGGCCTGATTTTGCTTGGGCTCGGCGCTGGCTATTTGCCTTGGATGCTCTATCTGAACCGCACCGTCTTTCAGTTCTATTCGATCATCTTCTTGCCATACACCGTCATAGGGTTGGTCTATGTTTTGAGATTGTGGCTTAGAAGTCGCAAGAAAGAACAGAAACCGCAAACCCGAGCCGTGCTTTTTGCCTTCATCATCTTGATTGCGCTAATCAGTGTCTATTTCTTGCCGCTGTGGATTGGCAGTTGGATTCCCTATTGGTATTGGAAAGCTCACATGTGGATTCCGAGTTGGATCTAGTGCAGCAAAACCCTGAGCAACAGAACCTCCAACACCAGGCCTACGAACATCAGACCTTTGAAATGAAAGTTGTCGCGTGAAAAACTATTGGCGCTTGCTGAAGCAAGCCGGTGTTGCGCGCGTGCTTTTTTCGCAACTTTTAGCGCGTTTTCCTTATGGAATGATCAGCATCGCCCTGGTGATTCACATTCAACACAGCTATCACAGCTATGCGCTGGCTGGCCTGGTGCTTGGCGCTGAAACCGTTGGAGTGGGCATCGCCGGCCCACTGATTGGTCGCTTATTAGGCAAAGTTGGCGTGCGCAAGTTACTTACGATTTGCGCCACCACTTCAGGCGCAGCAATCGTCACGATTGCATTTGTGCATCTGTCGCCGGTATTCGTTTTGGCATTGGCTCTGCTAGCGGGTTTGCTCTCGCCGCCAGTTCAATCGGCAGCTCGCACGACCTACCCGACTCTCATTGCCGAAGAAAAGCACACGATGCTGTTTGGTCTTGATGCCACTTTGCAAGAAGTTATTTGGATCTTCGGGCCAATCATCGCAACATTCTTGGCAGCAAGTTTCGAGCCAGAAGTCACGCTGGTGACAATCGCCGCGATTTTGATCGGCGGTGTTATGTGGTTTCTCAGCAACCCCGAGGTCACGAGCACCAAGTTTGAAAAATCCAGTGGTCGACTGGGCAAGGTGCTGACCCGACCAATAGTTTTAGCCAGCGTCACGATGGGGTTCTTGCTAGTTGGCTCATTTGCGGGAATCGAAGTTGGCATCGTCGGCATCTTCACCAACGACCGAGCTTTGGCCGGTTTAGTGATTTCGGTATTCTCGGTCGGTTCAATCATTGGTGGATTGGCATTTAGCCAGTTTCGCCAAACGAAAAACTCTTTTGCTATCTTTTCAGCAATCTTGACCGCTGGTTTCGCACTAACCTTTGTGGCACCTGAAAACCCGGTTTGGCTCGCATTCTGTTTGATGATTGCCGGGCTCGGCGTTGCCCCTTTCTTGGGAATGTTAGCGGCGGTTATTTCGTTTTCACTAAAGAACCACGAAACGGCTGAGGCATTTGGTTGGGTAAACACTGGCCAAATGATCGGTTACTCGGCAGCTGCTGCTGTCACCGGAATCGTCATTGACGGTGTTTCGGCTCAGGCGGCCCTGCTGGTTTCGGTCGTCTTTGGTCTGGCGACGTTCTTTGTGGCCTGGGCTGCCAGAGGCATCACACCGCAGTTGCCGTTCCAAAGCAAAAAGAGTTCAAGTGATTCAACCGCAACAATAGAAAGCAGCACAAAATGAGTGTCTTTGCAGTCACCTACCACTACTCGGCAAGCCCAGAGGCTTTAGCCGAGTTGCGACCAACCCACCGCGAGTTCACGGGTGCGCTTTATGACCAAGGTGTGCTGCTGACCAGCGGCCCATTTATTGACTATGCCGGAGCACTGCTCTTGGTGGTTGCAGAATCAGCCGACGAGGTTTCAGCGATTCTCGACAACGACCCGTTTGACATCGCTGGCTTCATCGGCGAGCGCGTGATTTTGCAGTGGAACCCGCTCAACGGCCCTTTTAAGGATCACGCATGACATTCAACGTTTCAGACAACCCCCTTATCACGCTGAACAACGGGCACAAGGTTGCGCAGCTTGGCTTGGGCGTTTATAAAGTTCAGCAAGACGTGGCTGTGCACGTGGTCGAAGCCGCAATTGAGCGAGGATACCGCCGCATCGACACCGCTGCCCTCTATGACAACGAGGTTGAGGTTGGCGCTGGCATTCGTCGAAGCGGCATCGGTCGCGAAAACATTTATGTCACCACCAAGATTTGGAACGACCGTCAAGGTTATGACAACGCACTAGAGGCCATCGACGAGAGCTTGATGCGCCTGAACATTGATTACATCGATATGCTTTTGATTCACTGGCCAAGCCCGGCTCAGGCAAAGTTCGTCGAGACCTGGTCAGCTTTTGAAAAGGCACTCGAGGGTGGCAAGATTCGCGGCATCGGCGTGGCAAACTTTCAGCCGTGGCACCTCGATGAGCTGATTGCCGCTGGCAAAGACGGCCGCACTAAAGGCACAGTGCCCGCATTGAACCAAGTTGAGTTGAACCCGACTTTTGGGCAAGACGCCCTTCGCGCCTACGACACCGCACACGGCATCGCAACCGAAGCTTGGGCTCCGATTGCACGCGGCACCCTAACCAACGATCGCGTCTTGGCTGAGGTCGCAGCCAAACACGGCAAAAGTGCAACTCAGGTTGCCATTCGTTGGCACATTCAACTGGGCAACCTGGTGATTCCAAAAACCACTAACCCAGACCGCATGGCTGAGAACATCGACGTGTTCGATTTCTCGCTTGACAGTGACGATCTTGCAGCAATCGCAGGCCTTGAAACCGGCGAACGCAACGGCCCAGACCCAGATAGGTTCTAGAACACCATGAGAGTTTTGATTTCAGGAGCATCCGGCCTAGTCGGCACCGAAGTTCGCCGCCAACTGCAAGAGCAAGGTCACGAGCCAATCAGCCTCGTGCGTCGAGCTGCGAGAAACGCCAGCGAGGTCAGCTACGACCCCGCCAAAGGCGTGATTGACCCAAGCGTGATGGAGACCATCGATGCAGTGGTGAACCTGGCCGGCGCAACAACCGGCAAGTTGCCTTGGACTCGCGCCTATAAGGCCGAACTCATCGCATCGCGAGTTGAAACCACCCGCCTTTTGGTTTCAGCAATCCTCGCTGCCAAGAACCCGCCAAAAGTTCTAGTCAGTGGCTCGGCATCGGGAATCTATGGCGATGCTGGCAACGAATGGTTGACCGAAGAATCACCGATTGGCACCGGCTTTTTGGCTGAACTTGCAAGCGCGTGGGAGGCCGAAGCAATGTTGGCTTCGAGCAAAACCCGTGTGGTTTTGGCGCGAACCACAATGGTCATGTCACGCAAACTTGGCGCCTTGGGCCGACTGCTACCTCTAGTTCGCCTCGGCGTTGGCGGCCCGTTGGGTTCGGGCAAACAGTGGTGGGCGTTTATAAGTTTGGTCGATGAGGCTGCTGCCATCATCCACTTGATAAATGATGCCGATGCATCAGGGCCTTATAACCTGACAGCACCACAGCCTGCGACCTGCGCCGAAGTGGTTCGAGCTCTGGGAAAGGCTTTGCACCGCCCGACGATTTTGCCGGTGCCAGCATTTGCGCTGCGCCTGGCATTTGGTGAAGGCGCTGACGAGCTGTTGCTCTGCAGTCAAAAGATGTCAGCCGATCGCCTCTTAGCAACCGGCTTCACGTTCAAGCACGCTTCGCTTCAAGATGCAGCCGAATGGTCGGTTGGCCTCGACTAAATCGAGCAACTAGCGAACTGGGCAGCAAGCCTTAAACGCAAAAAGCGGTGACCACCAGGTCACCGCTTTTTTGTTGCGTGAAACTTATTTTGCAGCAGGCTTCTTTGCTGCAGGCTTGGCCGCTGGCTTAGCAGCAGTTTTAGCTGCTGCTGGCTTTGCGGTTGTGCTCTTGGCTGCTGCTGGCTTAGCAGCTGCCTTTGGAGCAGCCTTTGGAGCAGCCTTTGGAGCGGCGGTCTTTGCGGCGGCAGGCTTTGCAGCCGCCTTCGCTGCTGGCTTAGCTGCTGGCTTAGCGTCTGTTGCCTTGACTACCTTTGCAGCTGCAGTCTTGGTTGCGCCAACGGCAGCTTTGCTAACGGTCTTGGTTGCTGCGTTGACTTTCTTTTCAGCAGTAGCGGTTGCCTTGGCAACGGTCTTTTCTGCAGTCTTAGCGGCGGCAGCCACTTTCTTTTCAGCAGTCTTTGCAGCCTCAGCTGCAACCTTTTCTGCTTCGGCAACGCGAGCTGCAGCGGCAGCTTTGATTTCGGCAGCGGCAGCTTTAGCTTCTGCTGCTACGTCTTTCGCCAAGTCGGTTGCAACTTTTGCAACAGGTGCAGCGTTGCGGTTAAAGATGCCTTTGATTCGATCTAGAAGAGCCATTGGAATATTCACTTTCAAGTGGGTTGTTTTCGGCTTATTAATTTCAACTTTAGCGACAAGCTAATGAATAGCCCGAAATTGTTACGGCGAGTTTATTTATGCGCTTGCTTGACGGCGGCGGCGCAGAATCTCGGTGATGGTTTCTGAGTCAACAGTTTGTGGCTCAAGGTTCACAACTTCGGCAAACTCTGGCACCTCAAGTGAGCCGAGTTGCGAGGCATAGCTTGGCGCAGGCAGTGGCACTGGTTTGAACTCACGTGCTCGACGCAAGGCAGCCTCAGCGGCAGCTTGTTGTTTGGCCAAGACCTCCGCAGCACGACGAGCCTGCTCACCGGCACGCAATGCGGCCAATGCTTCAGCCTTGGCACGAGCATTAGCTTCATAGGCGGTCAGAGTTGACGCACCGCGTGAACGAATCGAACCGACCAACAATCGCTTGGCCTTCGCATTCGAGACACTCCAGAAACGCAAAGCCACCAAGGCAAAGATTGTTGCGCTGATTGCACCAGACCAGAGAAAACCAAACTTCGAAGCGGCAAAGCCGAGCGCAACTGCGGTCAAGGCGAACATCCAAGTTGAAAAGGCGAGGGCGCGCCCAGTGCGGTGCACCCTATAGATTTGTTCACTCAAAGAAGCGACCTTTGAACTGGGAGCCTTGAGAATCGGCTTGCGAGCTTCAGCAACGGCACGTTTGACCGCGCGGGCCTGGTCTTTCTCATTGGTGCGCTCAGCTGCAGCGTTGAACCATGAAGGAATGAACACGAAGATCCAGAGGCAAGCGACGACCACAATTGTGATTCCGCCGACGCCTGAAAAGTTCATAAATATAAAGATATGAGACGAACGGCAATGCGCCTCGCAGGTTGGCTGCGTGTCTGAGACATCAGCGCGAAAAGCTAAATTTGCTCGCGCCAACTTTGGTCAAGCTCAGGCACCCGGCCACCTCGCCAACGTGACAAAACACCCTCTGTCAAATCTTCAGTGGTTAGCGCAAAAACGAAATGGTCGCGCCAGCTGCCGTTGATGTGAATGTAGTTGCGTTTCAACCCTTCGTGTCTGAATCCCAGTTTTTCAACCACTCGCAGGCTCTTGTGATTTTCGGGCACGATGTTAATTTCAACGCGGTGAAGGCCCAGGGTCTTCATCAAGTAGTCTGTCGCGAGGGCAACCGCAGTTGGTGCGACTCCCCTGCCGGCAACCGCAGGCACCAGCCAATAACCGATGACCGCGCTCGAGACTGCGCCATAGAGAATGTTGGCAACGTTCAGCTGGCCAACCACCTCGCCATCGACCTCAATGACAAACGGAACCCCAATCTGCTGATCATATTGACGAAGCAAGCTTCGGGTCATGCCTTTAAAATCAAAACTTTGCGGTGCCTCAGGGTTTGTTGCCTCCCAAGGCTTGAGCCATGGGCGATTGCTAAAGACGAG
>CANFKN010000077.1 GCA_947447385.1 Microbacteriaceae bacterium | reverse complement strand
CACCTCGACCCCTACTTATGCTCAGGGGCACTGGGCTTATTTCTATGCCGACACTTCTAGCGCGGGTGACTGGGTGTTTAGCGGGGCAGGCTCATCGATGCGCAAGCCAGCATGCGGCAGTGCCGATGCCTGGCTCTTTGTGACTGGTGACGCAACTAATGGCACAGAATCTAGCGCGGTTCCGAGCATCACACCCAAGGTTTTTAGTTGCGCACCCTAAACTCTTCGAGCTCGCGAATCGGCACGCTAAACCCTTCAACTTGGTGGGTTTTAGCGATTGCCGGCGTGATTTTGTGCACCGCTAGCTCTAACGTGGCGGTTTTGGCTGCAATCTCAGCCCTGAGCGTGTTCGTAGTCTTGGTCGATTCGATTAGACCAAACAGCGAGAGCGGCGACCAAAAGCTCAAAGCGCTGCGCTTCTATTTGCAGTTGGCCGCATTCGTGCTGGCTGTTCGTGTTGCCTTTAGATTGGTGTTCAATCTCGGTTTTGATGAATCAGACACGGTTCTTCTTGAGCTCCCCCGGCTTGCAATCAACATCGGCATTGGCGAGTTTCAGCTGCTTGGCCCGGTCTCGAGCACGAACCTGATTGCAGGTGCTATCGATGGCTTTCGTTTGGCTTCAATCATTCTCGTGATCGCGATGGCGAACATTCAAGCAAACCCCAAGGTTCTGCTCAAATCAATGCCTGGCGCCCTCTTTGAAATAGCGAGTACAGTTTCGGTTGCCCTAGGGCTCGCTCCCCAGCTGATTGACAGCCTGCAGCGAGTGCGTCGGGCTCGAAGGCTGCGTGGCCGCTCAGCCGGCATCACGGCGTTGCCCAGCCTTGTCATACCCGTTCTTGAAGACACTCTTGAACGATCTCTAGCCTTAGCGGCAAGCCTTGATTCAAGAGGTTTCGGTCGCACTGCGGCAAATCGTTTTCCCCGCTTAGCACGCGTCACGAGCCTGTTGTCGGTAGCACTGATTGGCATTGGCAGCTACACACTGCTCGCAGATGCTTCGACCTCTTGGCTGGCTTGGAGTGTTTTGGCTATCGGCGCCGTTTGTTTGGGGTTGGCTCTGCGCCTGAACTCAGCCCGCGGGCAACGAAGTATCTATAACAAAGCACCTTGGATGCCCGCAGATTTCGCCCTCATCGCAATCGCGGGGGCTTTGGTCGCAGGTGCCTGGTTCGCAGACCTTGACTGGTTGGTGAGAGCCCTTTGATCAGTTTGAAAAACTTGAGTTTTAGATTCAACCAAAGTGTTGAACCCGTCTTAACGCGCATCAACCTAAACTATGCCGATGGTGAATTCGCATTGATTTGCGGACCAACCGGCAGCGGCAAGTCAACGCTTTTGAAAACCATCAACGGCTTGGCACCGCACTTCACCGGTGGCACCCTGGGCGGAACCATAACTCTCGACGGAGTCGATGTGACCGGTTGGGCCCCTCACCAGCTTGCCGAACAAGTTGGCTATGTGAATCAGCAGCCAGAAGGTGCATTCGTTGCCGAGACTGTCGATCAAGAGATTGCCTACGGCCTTGAGCAGCTTGGCAAACCTCAAGATTTTATGTTCTCAAGAGTTTCAGAACTTGCAAGTTTGCTCTCAATCGAAACTCTTTTGAATCAGCGGCTGACTAGTCTCAGTGGCGGCCAGCAACAAAGAGTAGCCATCGCTTCGGCGATAGCGGCGGGTGCAAAAACCCTACTTCTCGATGAACCCACTTCGGCTTTAGACATTGCAGCGACGATTGACATCGTTGCAACGCTAGAGTCGCTAACGAAAACCCACAACATTTCAGTTCTGCTTGCTGAACATCGCATTGAGAAACTGCTAGAAATTGCCGACAGCCTGACCGTAGTGCATGGCGATGGCACGGCAACTCAAGGCCCACTGCGGGGCGAAAACCTCGACATGCTATTCAACAACCACCGCATGGTTCCAACTGTCGTTGAGCTCAGCCATTTTTGCGCCTGGCAACCTACCGCCATCACCATTGCTGATGCGCGCCAACGCTGGGCGGCTCAACCTTTGGTCGAGCGCGAGCTAGAACCTGCAACTGAGGTGCCCGAACCCGTTGAATCGGGCAAGCAAGTTGAGGCGGGCAGCCACGTCGAGACAGGCGCACACGTTGAGACAGGCAGTCACGTTGGGGCGGGCATCCACGTTGAGAACCTCACGGTGAGCTTTGGGCGCACTAAAAAGGCACCTGGCAAAGACGCCCTGGTCGATTTCACGTTTGACTTCAATGCGGCTCAGATCACGGCGGTCATGGGGCCAAACGGTTCTGGCAAAACGACGTTGCTTTGGGCTTTGGTTGCTGAACTTGATGGTGCTTCGATTAGCTCCGGGCACATTTCGCCAGATTTAAAAAAGGTGCGCGCGAGTGAGCGCTTGAGCCAGATCGCTTTAGTGCCGCAGCGTGCTGCAGACTTGCTTTTTCTCGGCAGTGTCAGCGAAGAGCTAGCTGAGTCTGACCGCCTGTCGAACCTAAACCAAGGAACCACCGCGGCAATACTGCAGCAAATCGCTGGTCGGCTTGACCCGAGGGTGCATCCTCGTGATTTGTCTGCGGGGCAACAGTTGGCGCTGGTCATTGCCTTGCAAATGGCCAAGGGCGCTCAAATTTTGCTCTTGGATGAACCCACTCGCGGCCTCGATTATGTGGCAAAGCGCGGTCTCGCCAGTCAACTCGAGACATTCAAAGCCAGTGGCAAAACCATAGTTGTGGCATCGCACGATGTTGAGTTTGTCGCGGCCCTTGCTGATCAGGTGGTAGTGCTTTCTGACGGGCGCGTTTCGAAGCAAGGTTCAGCCAGCGAAATATTGGGGGCACCGGGAGTTTTGCAGAGCGCTGTTGCTGCGGTTGTTGGGCAGGCACGAGCTGCGGTTCTTGGGCAGGCAGGAGCTGAAGCGCGCCTAGTCGAGCCTGCCGCCACACCAATCAACATGGCCGAGCTCGAACGCCGATTCATGGGCGGTGCCAAGTGAAGTCAATATCTTCAAAGCTGACTGTTGCGATCGCCGCCCTCGGCTCACTTTTGATGTTCGCGTGGCCGCTGCTGATTGGAGCCGAAGACTCGATAACCAAGTCGGTAAATCAGGCGCACCTAGCTCAAAGCATTTTCATTATTTTGATGCCATTGATGATCGTGGTGGTTTTGGTTGAGTTCTCAAGCGGCCAAATCACGGCGCGTCAACTGGCTGTGCTCGGTGTATTGACTGCGTTGAATGCGGTTGTGCGGCTTGCCGGCGCTGGCACCTCAGGCATCGAGACAGCATTCTTTCTGATTATCTTGGGCGCTTATGTTTTTGGTGCTGGTTTTGGTTTCTTACTGGCAAGCGGCAGCATCTTGGTTTCGGCATTGATCTCAGGTGGAGTCGGCCCTTGGCTGCCTTTTCAGATGATGGCAGCTGGCCTGGTGGCAATCGGCGCTGCGGTTTTGCCTCACCCAAAAAAATCGTGGGTGCAGCGAGTCGTTCTAATCGCCTACGCCGTGGTCGCGGCCTTTGTTTATGGCGGGCTCATGACGTTGTGGAACTGGCCGTTCTTGGCCGGCGTGGGCACCAGCGTTTCTTATGTTGCCGGTGCCGGTTTGCTTGAAAACTTGCGTCGATTCTTTAGCTATGAGCTTCTGACCGGAGGATTAATCTGGGATGCCGGCCGAGCCATCACGACGAGCTTGCTTTTGCTCTTAACGGCACCAGCCCTGCTAGCAACACTAAATCGTGCCGCCAACAGGGCTGGTTTTGAAAAACGCGGTCGCTAGAGGCAACCTAAGTTTTAGAGACTAGCTCAACGTTTTTATGAGTTGAACTGCACCAATGAAAGTGCAACAGCTGCGATAACCGAAACTAGCAACAGGGTGCTGGTCATCTTGAAGGTGTACTTCGACTCGCCGCGCACCTGGTGCACGATAGATGCAACGATCATGGTCAAACCAAGACCAATTGCAGCCGCGATTGCGATGAACTGAGCCCAAACCTGCTCGCCGGCTGAAACTTCATAGACAGCAGCGCCAGCAACAAGGCCGACAACACCAGCAAGCTCAAGAAGCGCAATCACGCGAACTAGGCCTGCAGGAATCTTTGAAACCCAGCCGAAGCCTGCTTCGAGAAGCTTTGAAATCGGTGCGGTTAGCTTGAACATGCCTGCCTTGAAGAAGCTGACGGTCAAGAATGCTGTTGCACCCCAAGCTACTACTAGTGATGCGATTGCGAATGGTTGCATAGTTTTATCTCCTTAAAAAATCGAATGAGTTGTTGCTTGTTTTTGTTGGTAAACGGGTTTACGCTTATAAGTAAAGCACTACTTGACTAAATAAGTCAAGGTGGGCTTGATAAAGGTGTGGCGTGTCTGAAATTCGTCGCCGATAAATGTGAAGTTGGTGAATGTGGAACTCAAAGTTCAATGCGAGCGTCAAGGTGACGGCTGGCTGATTGCTGTGCCACAACTCGATAACTTCACCACAATCACCAAACGCCTAGACAAAGCGAAAGAGCTCGTCGAGAGCCGTGCCCGCGAAGTCTATGGAAACGAACTTTGCGACGTTGTCATCAAGGTTGAAGCTGAGATGCCAGGAATAATTTGCGACATCGAAGCAGCTCAACACAAAATGCTAGAAGCATCGCGCCTGCAAGAAGAAGCATCGGCAGAGATTCGCAACGTGGTTCTGCGCATGCGCGAACAAGGTCTAACAATGCGCGACATTGCAGTTTTGCTTGGGGTCACTCCCCAACGCGTTGCTCAGCTTGTGCCGCACGAAGTGGCCGCCTAAACGCGAAATTCTAGGTTTGGGTTCGCCCTAAACTTTCCACTCTGGCAGGCGCCACTCGAGATAAACCGCTGTCATGCGAAGCGCCACAATAGCGAAAGCCGAGACCGCTACGCTAACCAAGCCTGGCCAGCTGAGAGCATCGCCAAGCAAGACCAGCCAAGCCCCAGCAAACGCGACCACCGAATATGGCTGGTGATCACTGAATGCGCGCGGAATCTCGTTCACCACGATGTCTCGCAAGACCCCACCAAACACAGCACTGAGAACACCTAAAATCACCGCCACAATGGCCGGAACATTTGCTGCCAAGGCTATCTGAGTGCCACCCGCGGTGAAAATGCCCAAGCCAATAGCGTCGGGCCACAAGATAGCGCGCTCGGTGAATTCAAGGTGACGCGATCGCATAAAAATCATTGCCAAAACACACAGCACCAAAATGACGTAGATCCAGTTGACGTTCTGAACCCAAAAGAACGGGCGTCGGTCAAGAAGGATGTCTCGCAGCGTGCCGCCACCGAAGGCGGTCAGAGCTGCAACCAAAGCCATGCCAACAAAGTCAAGTTTCTTTCGGGCAGCCTCAATCAGGCCGCTAAGAGCGAAGGCTATGAGGCCAATACCTTCGAATGTGATTGCGCCGTTAATGGCCCACCATTCGGCAGCTGATTGAGAAGTGTTCACAACGTTCGAGTTTATTCGTTTCAACTAGGCTTCACTTGTGCGCGGGCACGATGTACACACCAGACCAGACCGAAGCAGATCACCCAAGATTGGAACCAACATGAGCAAGCCGGCGACCGTCACACCATTTCTTTGGTTTGACATTGACCTCACCGAAATGGTGGCTTTTTATGCAGGCATTTTTGCCGACCTCAAGGTTCACAATGTGAACTCTTTTCAAGCATCATTCGAGCTAGGTGGGCAGCGTTTTCTGGCGGGCAACTTCGGGCCCTATTACACGTTCAACGAAGCGATTTCACTTTTCGTCAGCTGCGGTAATCAAGATGAAGTTGACTACTATTGGAACGCGCTTCTAGCCGACGGCGGCGAGCCAGGCCGTTGCGGTTGGCTCAAAGACAAGCACGGCATATCATGGCAGGTTGTTCCGCACGCTTTGGGCGAGGCGCTGTCAAACCCAGATCGCGATGCAGCCGATTATGCGCAACAGGCAATGATGGGCATGAGCAAGATCATCATCGCTGACCTAACGCAAAAATAGAGCTGAGCGGCGAGCTGCGGCGCTCGAGCTGCGGCACTCTAGCCGAGACACGTTAGCTGCGCTGTTTTAGCCGCGGCGCTTGAGTTTTTCAATCTCAGCGTCAATCGCCGAATCTGTGATTGGGCGATTGAACGAAAAACCATATGCGTCTGCCAATGAAAGTACTACGCCTAAACCCATGCCAAGCAT
>CANFKN010000076.1 GCA_947447385.1 Microbacteriaceae bacterium | reverse complement strand
TGCAGAATCAAAGGCAGAGTCATCATGCCACCGAACATGCCGGCACCAACCACAACACCCAAGATGGTTGACATGGTGAAGGTGCTCGACTTGAAGAGGCTGAATGGCAATAGCGCGTCTTCACCCATGCGACGTTCAGCCAGCAAGAAGGTGACGATGCCGATGACCGCAACGATGTAAAGCGGAATCGTTCCAGGGTTTGCTAGGTTGCCAGCTGCGTCTTGGTTGAACGCGCTCCACCAGCCCCATGCTTGACCCTCTTGAGCTGCGATAAGAATCGGAATCACGGCGACAGTGATGGTGAGGGCACCCCACCAGTCGATGCGGCCACTCTTTGGGTGGTGCGGAACATGCAGATAAGACACCACAAAAATCAGGGCCGCGATGCCGATTGGCAGGTTGATCAAGAAAACCCAGCGCCAGCCGGTGATCCAAAGAATTTCAGGAACACCAGCGAAAAGGCCACCGATTAGCGGGCCAAGAACTGACGAGGTGGCGAACACGGCAAGGAACATACCCATGTATTTCGCACGTTCGCGGGGCGGCACGATGTCGGCCAAAATGGTCATCGCAAGTGAGAACAAACCACCAGCGCCAACACCCTGAAGGGCGCGCCAGCCGGCAAGTTCATACATCGACTGCGAGAAACCGGCTGCGATTGAGCCGACCACGAAAACTGTGATGGCAATAATGAACAGGCGGCGGCGACCGAAGAGGTCACCGAGCTTGCCATAGATCGGGGTGGCGATGGTTGAGGTGATGAGGTAGGCGGTGGTTACCCAAGCCTGAACGTCTAGACCTTTGAGGTCGTTGGCGATGGTGGTGATGGCTGTTCCCACGACGCTCTGGTCTAGAGCTGAGAGGAACATGCCGGCCATGAGGCCGAATAGCACCATCATGATTTGGCGGTGGGTCATTACACCGCTGACGGCTGAAGCTGCTGCTTCGGCTTTGCGTTGTTCGCGTGACATTGGCACTCGTTTCTTGTGATTGGTTGGCGATTCGCCGGTTAGAAGAGGGGCTAGATGCGCGCCCTACTTCTTATGCATAACCAAACCTACCTTGAAAACGATTTATTTCCCTCGGTAACGATTATTTAACTCGGATGCCCTCCGGCCACGCAAGCCCTAGCCGAGCACGCCGTCAACAAGTGCCTTGGCCTCAACCTGCACTAGCTTCAGGTGATCGGCGCCTAAGAACGATTCGCCATAGATCTTGTAAACGTTCTCGGTGCCCGACGGCCTTGCGGCAAACCAAGCGTTCTTAGTTGCGACCTTGAGCCCGCCGAGCGCCGCACCGTTGCCAGGGGCGTGGGTGAGAATCTCGACAATGGGTTCACCCGCAAGGTCGGCAGCGGTTACTGCGCTCGCCGACAACTTGCCAAGTTTGCTCTTTTGTTCGCTGCTGGCTGGTGCGTCGATGCGTTCGTAGGCTGGTGCGCCAAACTTGGCAGTTAGGTCGGCGTAGTGCTGGCTCGGCGTGCGGCCGGTCACGGCGGTGATTTCGGCCGCAAGCAGCGCCAAGATCAGCCCGTCTTTGTCGGTGCTCCAACTCTTGCCGTCTAGGCGCAAGAACGATGCGCCGGCTGACTCTTCGCCACCAAAACCTACCGAGCCGTCGATTAGCCCTGGCACGAACCATTTGAAACCGACCAGCACTTCGATTAGCCTGCGCCCGAGGTCGTCAACCACGCGGTCGATGATCGACGATGAAACCATGGTTTTGCCAACCGCAGCCGATGGGCTCCAGCCCGGGCGGTTGTTATAGAGGTAGCCAATGCTTACAGCCAAGAAGTGGTTCGGGTTCATGAGCCCGTGATCGCGCGTGACGATTCCGTGACGGTCAGCGTCAGCATCGTTGCCGGTTGAAATGTCAAAGCGGTCGCGACCTGCAATCAGGCTTGCCATCGCGAATGGTGAGCTGCAGTCCATGCGAATCTTTGAGTCCCAGTCGAGACTCATAAAGCCGAACTGAAAATCAACTTCGGGGTTGACCACGGTTAGGTTTAGGCCATAGCGCTCGCCGATCAAACCCCAATAATCGACCGATGCGCCACCCATCGGGTCGGCACCAATGCTAACGTCACTACCCGCGATGGCCTTAAGGTTTAGCACATCACCAAGTTGGCTGACATAGTTCTCGCGAAAATCAAACTTTGCTGCGTTTGGCTTGGCACGCTTAACCTCACGAAGACCGCCAGCGATAATCTCATTGGCACGGGCAGCAACCCAGTTGGTCACATCGCTATCGGCTGGGCCACCGTGCGGTGGGTTGTACTTAAAACCACCATCGGTCGGCGGATTGTGGCTCGGGGTGATAACCAGACCGTCGGCAAGGTCGGTTGCATCAGCAGCCTTGCCCGCATTGTGATTGATAATCGCCACCGAAACTGCCGGCGTCGGGGTGTATCCGTCGTTGCTATCAATCAGTGCGACAATGTCGTTGCCAGCGAGCACCTCAAGCGCGGTGGTTTCGGCTGGGCCGCTCAGCGCGTGAGTGTCTTTGCCAACATAGATTGGGCCACCGATGCCTGCCCCGCGGCGATATTCAACAATCGCTTGGGTGATGGCAGCAATGTGGTCTTCGTTGAACGAGCCGTTCAAAGCCGTGCCGCGGTGACCGCTGGTGCCAAACGCAACCTTCTGATCAGGGTTGTTTACATCGGGCTTTATTGCGAAATAGTCGTCAATAAGTTTGGCAACATCGATTAGGTCACTTGGGCCAGCTTTTTGCCCCGCACGCTCGTTCATAAAGTCATATTGACAGCTAACCTTGAGCTATGACAGCAGAATCGTCGAACGTTAGCAAAACCGCAACATATTCTTATCTCGGCCCAGTCGGCACATTCACCGAGCTCGCGCTCGCGCAGGTGCCTGAAGCGGCCGGTGCGATTTGGCACGCCGTGTCTCACGTTCAAGATGCAATTGACGCAGTGCTAGCTGGCGAATCAGTCGGCGCGGTGATTCCAGTTGAGAATTCAATCGAAGGTGGCGTGTCAGCAACTCTTGATGCGCTAGCTGCCGACGCGAAAATTCGCATCGTCGGTGAATATCTTGTGCCGGTCACATTCGACCTAGTCGCCCGCCCAGGCACCAAGCTCGCCGACGTTCACACCATTGCAACCCACCCGGTTGCCTATGCCCAAACTCGCAAATGGCTGCAAGCGAACCTGCCAGGCCACACCCACCTGCCGGCAACTTCAACCGCCGCAGCGGCAGCCAACCTCGTTGCTGACCTCGACGGTCTCGGCAAACCCGGCAATGCCGATGCTGCCGTTTCAGCTCCATCAATCATTCGCCATTACCCGGTCGAAATTCTCGCAACAAACATCGGTGAATATGAGCACGCTCAGACCCGATTCATTCAGATTGCACTGCAGGGTTCATCTGCAGGAAACCTGCCAACGCCAACCGGAGCCGACAAGACTTCGGTAATCGTTGAATTACCAGAAGATCGCCCAGGTGCTCTTCTTGAAATGCTTGAGCAGTTCGCAACCCGCGGCGTCAACCTGAGCCGCATCGAATCGCGCCCAATCGGTGACCGTCTCGGCCGCTATCGCTTCAACATCGACGCCGAGGGCCACGTGCTCGACTCGGCAGTGGCAGAAGCCGTCAAGGGTCTGCACCGCTTCAGCCCGCGCGTGATCTTCTTGGGTTCATACCCACGCGCCGACCGAGAAGCATCAGTGCACTCAGGCAACAACTCAGACGCGGCATTCGCGGCGGCCGAGGTTTGGCTAGCCGAGCTTGGCCGCAAACACTAACCCTGCAACAAACATTAACCCTGCCTAACTAGGGGCCAAGCAGCGCAAGTGGAACAGCTGCGACACCCTGCTTGGTGCGATAGGCATATTGCCCTGTATTGATAACCACTGCGTCAATCATTTGGTCACCAACTTTATCTTTCAGCCACATCAGATGCTTTTGATCTGAATCTGTGACAACCCCGTTGAGCTTTGCCTCGACGGCTATGAAGCGGCCGTCGGGTTGCTCAAGAATGAAGTCGACTTCGTGTTCGCCATTACCGGTTCTGAGGTGGCGCACTTTTAGACGATTGTTTATTGCAAAGGTTTGAAGGTGAAGGGCTACTAAATTTTCGAACAGGCGACCAAAAATTGGCGAGCCTTGATACGAACCCAAGCTGTCATCACCTGAAACCAGGCTCGCCGATGAAATACCCAAAAGGCTCGCCGCTAGCGCTGGGTCAACCAAGAAGTGCTTTGGTGATTGCGAAATGCGGTTGAGAAAATTTTGCGAAGGCAGCCAAGCCTCAATGTCGTCGACGACTCGAAGTCGCTTCAAAATCTCAACATAAGGCGTAGTCGCAGTTCTAGATGGCTTTTCGATGCTTCCAGCCGTTGCCCCGTCGCGAATCGATTCCCAACTAGCTGTCGTCGCTGAAGCAGCCGCAAACGAGCGAAGCCATGCCATTAGCGACGCGGGTCTGCGCACTGCTAGACCAGCCTCGGGAAAATCTCGATCGATAACTCTCTGCAGGTAACCCTCGAGCTGCAATTCGATCGCACCGCGGGGCAAAGCTTGCATTCCCGGAAAACCTCCGCGCACAATCGCAGTTGCGTAATTTGGCAAGTTGAAAGCCGTCTCACCTTCAACAGTCGCTGTAGCCATCTTAAGAGCGCCTAAACTCACAGTTGGTTGAGTTAGCCCCCGTTCAATCAATGTCATTGGCCGCATGCGAACAGAAACAATTCGACCAGCGCCCGAATGCGTTCCAGGAGCATCAGCAGAGCCAGCCAACAAGAAACTGCCGCCTGTGTGGTCATGATCTACAGCGTTCCTAATTGCGTCCCACACTTCTGGCACGCGTTGCCATTCGTCGATGAAAACTGGCTTCTCGCCTTTGGTGACTAGCTCCCCGTCAGCAAGGGCAAGCTCACGAGACCTTGGTGAAGAAAGGTCATAAACACTTTTGGCACGCCTGCGCGCAGTAGAACTCTTGCCCACAGCTTTCGGGCCATCAAGCAACATGGCAGGCAACGAGTGAAAATGCTCGTCTAAAAAGGCGTCGACATGACGCAGAATGTAAGTCATAGCAACCTCGAGTACCTACAATACAAATTCCATAGTTTCTACAATACAATTTGCAGACAATCTACAAAACAAATTCCAGACTTTTTGCAAAACAAAGGCCACAAATTATTTGTTTCTCTGCTGGGAGGCACAAAGGTTAAAGACGCACGCGCAGTGCACCAGGCAAAACCCTAAACTCAACACCGGTCACGGTGCCAATCGGGTCACCATCGAGTTGCATGTCAACTGGGCGTTCAGGTGAAATCACAATTTTCTGCCCGCTTAGGTTCTCAAGAGTCTTGACGTTCGCCGTTGAATCCATCAACCGTCGGCCAGCCGGAATGCGACGAATAACTCCGTTTTGCCAAGTTACGCGCGACCAAAACGAAACCCAGTTCCAGAAGCGTCGAGGCCCAACGGCTGCCACATCTAAAACGCCATCATCGACAGACGCATCAGGCATTAGCAAGATGCCACCAGGCAAAAGGCCACAGTTGCCAACAATCAAACTGTGCAACTTCAAAGTGCGCGAGGGGCCGTCGTTGACAGAGACAGACATCCTCTCAAAAAAAGTGGGCAGTGACTTAATGCCGCCGTCGATGTAGGCGACCCAGCCAAAGCGGCTTTTCAACATTTTGTCGGTATTTGCGAAAATCTTCGCGTCAAGACCCACACCCGCCATCACTGAAAAAACCTGAGAGGTGTCAGCCTCATCGCCCTCAAAGCTCAGGTGCGCCAAGCCGAGGTCGATGCGCCACTCATCGCCAAGCAGCGCTCGCCGAATCGAAAGTTGCATGTTGCCTAGCGAAATACCAAGATTTCGGGCCAACACATTGCCCGTGCCAACCGGCACGATTCCAAATGCCACGGTGTCGGGGTCAACTGGGCTCTCGAACAAACCCTGCAGAACATGGCGAATCGTGCCATCGCCACCAACCACAACGATTGTCGTAGCACCAGCGCGCAAGGCATCTTGCACCTGACTGTGACCAGGTTGCTCGGCTTCAGTTGGCAGCCAGATGGTTTCGGCCCATTCAAGCTCGGCAAGATTGGCGTTGACTGCAGCGTGCAGGCGCAACAGGTCGACTCGATCGGCCCGATAGATAATGGCCGCTCGCTGCTTGGGCGCTGGTTGTGTCGACGCCCCCGAGTT
>CANFKN010000075.1 GCA_947447385.1 Microbacteriaceae bacterium | reverse complement strand
GTGGTCTGAATCTTGAAGACCAAGTTCATCTCTGGGCGGCGAAGGTCTAAAAAGCGCCAGTCCATGCGCTTGTCGATGCTGGTGTCATCGGCAATCGGGGTTTCTGGGTCGGCAAGGGTGATGATCTCGAGGTCGTCGAGCTGAATCTCTAGACCGCCAAGCTTCACGCGCTCGTCGTGAACCAAACGACCGGTCACCCAAACGAATGAACCGTTGGTCAGGCTTGAAACTTTGTCGGCCAGAGCGTCTTCTTCTTCGCGACGAGGGTAAGTCACCTGAACGTCACCTGATTCGTCACGCAGAATCACAAACTGAATGCGCTTTTGGTCGCGAAGCTTCTCAACCCACCCGCCAAGAATCACAGGGCCGTCAGGCAATGCCGACAGTTGGCTAACAAGTTTGCGGTCTCTCATTGGTCCTAGCTTTCGTTTGTGTCGGTGAACCCTTAAGGCTTGCCGAACGCTCTGAGACTCAAGTTTAGCCAAGGGTAAGCTTGTAATCGACCCTTAACGCCTGCAATGGCTGGCAACCGCCTTCAAAGAACTGAGCTCATGACAGCAACGCGTGTTCACTTGATTCGTCACGGTGAAGTGCACAACCCAGACGGCATTCTTTATGGCCGTTTGCCAAACTTTGGTTTGTCAGAGCGCGGGCATAAGATGGCTCGGTTAGCTGCTGAAGAGCTGGCCTCACAAGGCCGCTCGGTCACAAGTTTGCGAGTTTCTCCGCTGCAGCGCACGCGCGAATCAGCGGCGCCGGTGCAAGAGATTTTTGGGCTTCAACCTGTTATCGACGACCGGGTCATCGAACCCCACAACTTTTTTGAGGGCAAGAAGGTTTCTCTCAAAGCTTTGATTCGCAAACCGGCAATGTGGTGGCAGTTGCGCAACCCAATGCGCCCTAGTTGGGGTGAGCCATTTGTGTCAGTTCGCGGTCGCATGCTGGCTGCCATTGAAGAGGCTTGGTCGAGCACTGAGACGGGCGACGCTGTGATTGTTAGTCACCAGATGCCGATCTGGGTAACCCACTTGGCTATCGGCGGGCACAAACTTTTTCACAACCCAAAGTTGCGCCGTTGCGCACTTTCGAGCATCACAAGTTTTGAAAAGATCGACGGCAAGTTCGTCGAAGTTGACTATCGCGAACCAGCTGCAGCATTGTTGGTCGGCGCGATTGACGTAGGAGCCGTTTAGTTATGAAGCACGTCTCAGTTTCAGGCGCTCGCCGAGCCTTGGCGGGTTTGGCTCTGGTTGCCAGCGCGACTTTGCTGTTGAGCGGTTGCGCCAGCAACGACAACCTAGCCAACCAGTTTCGCAGTGGCGACAACAAGAACTACATCGCCGGCGATGGCACGGTGACAGAGTTCAATGCGCCTCGCCCAGGCCCGGTTGAATGGGCTGGCGAGAGCGACATGGGTGGTCAGCTCAGCAGCGCCAACCTAACTGGTGTGCCAATTGTTATGAACTTTTGGTATGCCGGTTGCGCACCGTGCCGCGCTGAAGCACCTCTTTTGGTGAAGCTTGCCAAAGAGTTCGATGGCAAGGTGCAGTTTGTGGGTGTGAACGTGCGCGATAGTGCCGGCACCGCAAACGCGTTTGAACGCAACTTCAAGATTGATTACCCGTCGATCATCGATAACAGCAACGGCAGCGTTGTGCTGGCGTTCACCGGCATCGTCACTCCGCAGGCCGTGCCAACCACTTTGGTTATAGATAAAACCGGCAGGGTTGAGGCGCGCATTTTGGGCCGCGCCGACGAGGCAACACTTCGTGCTCTTATCAAGACGGTTGCAACTGAATAACCATGAACCCTGCTGAAGTTGTGCTCAATGGTTCGCTGCTCGCAGCGATGCCCTTAGCTCTGCTCGCCGGTTTGGTGTCATTCTTATCGCCCTGCGTTCTGCCGCTCGTGCCTGGTTATCTGGGATACGTCTCGGGCATGGCTGGGCGCGCTGGCGTTTCGGTTGCGCCTGGAGCGTCTGGAGCCGCGAGTAACCCGACCTCAAACTCAGTAACCGCAACGCCAAATCGCAGTCGCATGGTTTTGGGCAGCGCCCTGTTTGTGCTCGGCTTCACCGTTGTCTTTGTGACACTTGGCGCGGGCGCAGGCAGCCTCGGCTTGCTTTTCACCGGCGCTGCTAAGACGGTCACGCAGGTTGTTTTGGGAGTTTTGGTGTTTGTCATGGGCCTTGTGATGGTCGGCGAAATCGGCTGGTTGCAGCGCACCGTCAAATTGCAGTTTCGCCCACGTTATGGCCTTTGGGGTGCGCCACTGCTTGGGCTGGTTTTTGGGCTGGGATGGACCCCTTGCATCGGCCCGACACTCAGCACGGTGCTGACTTTGGCTGCCGAGCAGCAGTCGAGCGCTCGCGGCGCTTTGCTTGCAGTTTGCTATGCCGTTGGCCTCGGCCTGCCGTTTATTGCGATAGCCGCCGGCTTTAGTTTTGCGACCCGTTCGGTTGCTTTTGTGAAGCGCAACTTGCGCGCCTTCAACTTAGGCGGCGGCGCGTTGCTCATGGTGTTAGGTTTGCTGCTAGCCACTGGCATCTGGAACATTCTGGTTGCCCAATTGCAGGAGGTGCTCAGTGGATTCATCCCGGCCGTCTGACCATGTTTCAAATGAAGCGCCCATCGCTTCGCCTGAGTTAGGTGTTGTGGGTTGGTTGCGTTGGGTGTGGCGTTCGCTCACCTCAATGCGCACCGCGCTGATCTTGCTGTTGTTGCTCGCAGCTGCGGCGATTCCCGGCTCGATTTATCCGCAGCGCAGCGCTGACCCTAACGGTGTCACGAGCTATTTTCAGCAGAACCCTGAGCTTGCAAAAGTTCTTGACGGCCTGCAGCTGTTCGATGTTTATTCGTCGGTTTGGTTCAGCGCAATCTATATCTTGCTGTTCATTTCTTTGATCGGATGCGTGGTGCCTCGCACCATCGTTCACGCAAAAGCCATGGTTTCTCCGCCGCCGGTCACCCCTCGCAAACTTTCTCGCATGCCGGCATATTTCATCAGCAAGACCAAGTCAGCTTCAAGCGACTCAATTGTTGGTGACGCTGCGGCGCTGCTCAAGAAGCAGGGTTATCGCGTTGAGGTTGACGGCGATTCGGTTAGCGCTGAGCGCGGTTATTTGCGTGAGACCGGCAACCTGATTTTTCACGTTTCTCTAATTGGCGTGTTGGTGGCCGTTGGCTTCGGTGGTGCTTTTAGCTACAGCGGCCAGCGTCTGCTGGTTGAGGGTGACACCTTTGTGAACAACCTTGCTGGCTATGACTCGTTTTCACCAGGCGCTTTTTTCAACGAAAACAACCTTCAGCCTTTCAGCATGAGCCTCGACAAGTTCGAGATTGCCTTCGACAACAACGTTGATCACGTCGGCAACACCGGCACTCCCATCGACTTTCGCGCCTCCGTTTCGACCAAGCTGACCCCGGGCAGTGAGGCCTCAAAGGCGGTCATTCGCGTTAATGAACCACTCGAGCTGCCAGGGTCGAAGGTCTATTTGACGGGCAATGGCTATGCACCGGTGTTGGCTTTTAGTGACAAACCTTGCAAGGCTTTGCCCGGTGGCGTGCGCGTTATCGAGGGGCCGTTTAGCTACGAGGGCGCTGTGCCCTATTTGCCGCAAGACGCTAACTACACCTCGCTCGGCGTAATCAAACTGCCAGATGCCAAACCAAACCAATATGGTGTGCTTTCGTTTTTCTACCCAACCGCAGGCAAGCTGCCGACCGGCGCATTCACCTCGATCTACCCAGCAGCCCTCAGCCCACAGAGCAGCCTGCTGACCCTGAACGTTTATGTTGGCGACTTGGGATTGGACTCTGGAATTCCGTCGAACGTTTTCTCACTGGCAACTCACGGTCTCAAGCAACTCAGCGGCGGCAAGACCGGCGTCAAGCCGATTCAGCTGCTGGTCAAGGGCAACGCTCAAGACCTGCCTAACCACATGGGTTGCGTTGCTTTCACCGACCTAAAGCGTTTTGCCTCACTCGACATCGACTACAACCCTGGCCAGGGATGGGTTTTGCTGTTTGCCCTGTTGTCACTCGGTGGGTTGATTTTGTCGCTCCTGGTTCCTCGCCGACGTGTGTGGGTCAAGCGAACCAGCGAAGGTGTCGAAGTTGCGGCACTTGCCCGAGGCGATGACCCAGCGCTTGAAAAGATTGTTGTTGAAGTTGCTGACGAACTTGGTTTTAAAGCAAAGAGCAAAAAGAAAGATACCGATGCCTAAACTGCTTCAGGTGCTGCCGCCGGTGTTTCACGCGCAGCAAACAGTTTCGCTAAATGACGACCTTTCACAGGTTTCGCTCTATTTCATTTATGCGGCAATGGCGGTTTACACCGTTGCATTTCTAGCCTACGTTTGGCACCTTTCACAGGCGGCCAGCACGGTCAAAGCTAACCGCAAGGGTGCTACCCGCATCGAAAAATGGGCCTTCATTTTGCTCATCATCTCAGCGCTGTTCCACGGGTTTGGTGTGGTGCTTCGCGGTGTTGCAGCCTCTCGTGTGCCTTGGGCAAACATGTATGAGTTCTCGATCACCGGCACCTTCTTGGTCGTAGCCATCTATTTGGTGTCACAGGTTTTCGTCAAAGACATTCGCATTCTCGCGGTGTTCATGTCAGGTTTCGTGCTGCTGGTTTTGGGCATCGCAACCAATCAGTTCTATGTGCAGGTCAAATCACTCATGCCGGCACTTCAGAGCTATTGGTTAGTAATTCACGTGACAGTGGCCATCTTGGCAACCGGCTTTTTCAACATCGCATCGGCGGCATCGATTGCCTATTTAATGAAGGGCTCAAAGCTGGTCGAAACCAGCAAGCTCAAGGGTTTTGCTTTGACGAGGCGCATCTTGGGTTTGTTCCCCGACATGAATAAGCTCGAAAAGCTTGCCTACCGTTTCAACATCATCGGCTTTATTTTGTGGACATTCACCCTCATCGCCGGCGCCATTTGGGCCGAACGTGCCTGGCACCGCTACTGGGGTTGGGACACAAAAGAGGTTTGGACTTTCATCATCTGGACGATCTATGCGGGCTACCTGCACGCAAACGCGACGCGAGGATGGAGCGGCAAGCGCTCAGCATGGCTAGCCGTGATCGGGTTCTGCGCGATCATCTTCAACTTCACGATTGTGAACCTGTTCTTCAAAGGCCTGCACGTTTATAGCGGCCTCAAGTAGAGCGCTAGAGCAGGACCCTAAAGCAGGGCGCTAGAACAGGGCATGCGCTGCCGCGAGGCGGTCGAGCCACCAGTCGCGTCGCTCGGGCGACGCGGCGTGCTCAGCGAGCAACCGCGGGCTTGGGTTGACGCGGCGCACCACCAACTCACCGTTCACGGGCAACAGCGGCTCTTCGGTTAGGTCGGCTGCCAAAAGCGCCGCTGTGCCAAGCCCCGCCGCCAGACCAAAGTCTGGCAGGCTCGCGGCCAGGTGCAACCCCATCGCAAGGCCAACGCTCGACTCGAGCGCGCTGCTAACCGCGCAGGCTAAACCTGACTCGGCTGCAATATGCAGCGCGCGGTTCACGCCACCCAGTGGGGCAGCCTTCAAAACTAAAACATCGGCAGCGCCAGCCAAAACCACGGCCTGCGGGTCATCGACTTTTCGCACCGATTCGTCGGCGGCCACTTTGATTTGAAAACCGTTGCGCTTGAAAATCACGCGCAACTCGGCGAGTTCGCCAATGCTGGCGCAAGGCTGTTCAAGATATTCAATCGGCACACCGTTTTCAACCATCGCGCCAGCTAACGCCACGGCTTCGGCAACCGACCAGCCGCCGTTGGCATCCAAGCGAATTTTTGCTTTGGGGTGCAACCTTCGCACCTGCCAGATGCGCTGCAGATCGTCGTTGAGGTCTTGACCGGGCTCAGCCACTTTGATCTTGACGGTTTCAAATGCGCCATAGGGGGCCAGCGAGGTTGCGACGTTTTGCGGGGCAACCGCCGGCAACGTGGCGTTGACCTCAACATATTCACGCTGAATGTTTGGCAACTTGCCGTTGGCCCATTCAATAGCTGCGCTCAACCAAACCGCAGCATCTTCGGCTTCGTACTCTAAAAAGGGTGACCACTCGGCGAAACCGTTGTTGCCTTCAAAAAGCACCATCTCGCGGTGGGTGACGCCGCGAAACTTTTGGCGCAACGGCAACGAGACCACCTTGGCGGTTTCGAGCAGCGAGTTCAGAGACATGGTCACGGGTTTAGTCTAGAAGCATGGCAAAGCAGGTTTCTGAGATTTTTGATGCGAGCATCTGGCACGAGGTGCCGGG
>CANFKN010000074.1 GCA_947447385.1 Microbacteriaceae bacterium | reverse complement strand
GCTCGCTATTTAAATCGGTTGAGCGACCTGCTGTTCGTGCTAGCTCGCTATGCAAACATCAAGCACGGCGGCGACGTCAAGTGGGTTCCTGCGGCAAACCGACGCGAACGCCCAGCTAAATAGTTTTTTCGAACCTTCAAAACAAATAACGAGGTGACCTTGAAAGCCCTTATTATTCAGCATGACCATGTGAGCCCGACCGGTGCAGTGTCTGAACGCCTAAGACATCACGGCTTCGAGATCGAAGAGCGTGTGGTTGTTAGCAAAGAGCACTACGAGAACCCTAACGTCACCTTTGATTTTCCTGATTGGAACGACTACGACCTAATCATTCCAATGGGTTCACCGTGGGGCGTCTGGGACGACGCGTGTATCGGCAACTGGGTGATTCCAGAAGTCGAATGGGTGCGAAGCGCAGTTCTGGCAAATAAACCGGTGTTCGGAATATGCTTCGGCGGGCAACTGATTGCGCGCGCTATGGGTGGCGTTGTGGCCCCAGGACCAAAGGCTGAAATCGGCTGGACTTGGATCTCGACTGAGGCCCCAGAACTCGTTGGGTCTGGACCTTGGTTTCAATTCCACTACGACCGGTGGACCCTGCCTGAAGGCGCTGTTGAACTAGCTCGCACCCCGGTCGCATCGCAAGCATTCACGATTCACAATGCTCTTGCCCTCCAGTTTCACCCAGAGTTTGATGCCAACACGTTGAAATCGTGGCTCGAATGGGAGGGTGAAAAAGCTGTGATTTCAGACGGCCAGGACCCGGCCGTGATGCATTGGCAGGCCGAACATGAGCAACAGGCAGGTCGAGAAAGAACTTTCGAGCTCGTTGACAACTTCTTGAAGTGGTCGAAACTAATCGAAGACGCGGAGCCACCACAATAATGGACGTTTTTCTCAGTGTAATTGCACTGCTCATAGCTTCGCTGGCGATGGTTGCTTGGTTGACTCGAAAGAAAACCCCTCAAGGCGCAAACAAAACACGCAAAGCCATGAGCGCGGGGCTCTTCGCAATGAATGAAATATTTCACCCGGCTGCCCACGAATCATCGATAGTTATCGAAGAGCAACGCGAGAAGCGCGTGGCAATCCCCTCGCCCGAAGACAAAGAAAACCCCGGCCACTAGGACCGGGGTTTTGCTTTAGCTTGAAATGCTATTAGATCAGAGCTGCGTGACGGGCCACGACGGTCACCACGTTGTGCTCAACTGACAAGAAGCCATCTTCGGCGCTAGCCTTGATGATTTCGCCAGTCGGCAAAGTGATGCGCACTTCACCGCTTGCCAAAATGGCAAGCATTGGTTCGTGACCAGGCAACAAACCGATTTCGCCCTCAACGGTCTTGGCGATAACCATTTTGGCTTCGCCTGACCAGATTGCAGCGTCAGCGGCTACAACTTCGATGTGCAGAGTGTTAGCTGACATTAGTTGCCAGTAGCCTTCTGAATCTTGTCGTATTGGCGCATGATGTCTTCGATGCCACCAATGTTGAAGAATGCCTGCTCAGGAATGTGGTCGAACTCACCCGATGCAATCTTCGAGAAACCTTCGATGGTCTCTTTAAGAGGAACGGTTGAACCCTTAACACCAGTGAACTTCTCAGCCATGTAGGTGTTCTGAGATAGGTACTGCTGAATGCGGCGTGCGCGTGAAACAGTAACCTTGTCTTCTTCGCTAAGCTCTTCAACACCCAAAATCGCGATGATTTCTTGAAGCTCTTTGTTCTTCTGCAAGATCGCCTTGACGCGGGTCGCGGTCTCGTAGTGGTCCTTCGCAATGTAGCGAGGGTCCAAGATGCGCGAGGTCGAAGTTAGCGGGTCAACTGCAGGGTAAAGACCCTTCGAAGCAATTTCACGGCTAAGTTCTGTGGTTGCATCCAAGTGAGCAAATGTGGTTGCAGGAGCTGGGTCGGTGTAGTCGTCAGCAGGAACATAAATAGCCTGAAGCGAAGTAATCGAGTGACCACGAGTCGAGGTGATGCGCTCCTGAAGAAGACCCATCTCGTCTGCGAGGTTTGGCTGATAACCTACGGCCGAAGGCATGCGGCCTAGAAGGGTTGAAACCTCTGAACCTGCCTGTGTGAAGCGGAAGATGTTGTCGATGAACAACAAAACGTCTTGCTTCTGAACATCGCGAAAGTACTCTGCCATGGTCAAAGCTGACAACGCAACGCGAAGACGCGTGCCAGGTGGTTCGTCCATCTGGCCGAAGACCAGTGCAGTCTTGTCGATAACGCCTGACTCTGTCATTTCGTCGATAAGGTCGTTACCTTCACGGGTGCGCTCGCCAACACCGGCGAACACTGAAACACCGTCGTGGTCTTCTGCCACGCGGTAGATCATCTCTTGAATAAGAACAGTCTTGCCAACACCTGCACCACCGAAAAGACCAATCTTTCCGCCTAGAACATATGGGGTTAGAAGGTCGATGACCTTGATGCCGGTCTCAAACATGGTGGTCTTTGACTCAAGCTGGTCGAAAGCAGGAGCCTTGCGGTGAATCGACCAGCGCTCGCTAACTTCAATCTTGTCGCCTGGCTTGCCATTAAGAATGTCACCGGTAACGTTGAAAACTTTGCCCTTGGTGACGTCGCCGACAGGAACGGTGATTGGCTCACCAGTGTCGGTCACGCTGCCGCCACGAACCAAACCATCGGTTGGCTTCAGAGCGATTGCGCGAACTAGGTCGTCGCCTAGGTGCTGTGCGACCTCAAGAGTAAGAGTGGTCTTCTCACCGTTTAGGTCGATCACTGTGGTCAATGCGTTGTAGATCGCAGGGATTGCATCGTGTGGAAACTCGATGTCAACCACAGGACCGGTAACACGCGCGATGCGTCCGGTGCCGGCTGCAGTGTTCTTGGTCTCGGCCATGTCTCTTTCTTTCTATTAGTCTTCGTCGCCAGCGGTTGACAATGCGTCAGCTCCGCCAACGATTTCTGAAATCTGTTGGGTAATTTCGGCTTGACGAGCCGAGTTGCTAAGTCTGGTGTAGTTCTTGATGAGTTTGTCAGCGTTGTCAGTAGCTGACTTCATAGCCTTTTGGCGAGCTGCGTGCTCAGAGGCGGCTGACTGAAGCATTGCGTTGAAAATGCGGCTTTCGATATAGACCGGAAGCAATGCATCAAGAACCTTTACAACGTCTGGCTCGAACTCATAAAGCGGGAACACTTCGTCTTGCTCTGGAGTGGCAACACCCTCAACGACCTCGAGAGGAAGCAAGCGAACGACCTCAGGAACCTGGGCGATCATCGAAACGAAGCGGTTGAAAACCAAGTGAATCTCGTCGACACCACCTTCGGCAGCATCGGTGTTGAAAGATTCTAGAACGGCTTCAGCGATTGCCTTAGCAGTGTCAACCTGCGGCAAGTCAGTGCCGCCGATCCACTGCTGAACAAAGCCGCGACGGCGAAAACCGAAGTTGCTAACTGCCTTGCGGCCAACGAGGTAATAAACAACGTCTTTGCCCTGCTCGCGCAGTAGCGAGGTTAGTGCGTCAGCTTCTTTCAAAACGCTTGATGAGAAAGCGCCTGCAAGGCCGCGGTCAGAAGTGAAAATCACTACTGCAGCGCGATCAATGCGCTCTGGCTCAGTCGTCAGTGGGTGCTTAACGTTTGAGTATGTTGCAACCGCTGAAACGGCACGGGTCACTGCACGTGCATATGGGGTTGCTGCGGCTACACGCTGTTGAGCCTTGTAAATGCGTGAGGCCGAGATCAACTCCATAGCGCGAGTGATCTTCTTGGTCGTCTGGGCAGACTTGATTTTCTGCCTATAGACCCGAAGTTGCGCTCCCATGTCTCTCCTAGTTTCTAAAAATGAACGTGAACAGAGGCGCTATTAGCGCTTCTGCTTCACAATCTGCTCTTGGTTGACTTCGGCTTCTGCCAAAGGTGCTGGGGCTACGACTGAGGCTAGGCTTTCGCCGCCTTTCGTCTGAAAGCCCTTCTTGAACTCAACCACTGCTTTTTCAAGCTCAGCAACGGTGTCGTCGCCCAATTGGTTGGTCTCGCGAATAACATCAAGAACCTTGGTGTTGCGACGTAGGTGGTCTAGAAGCCCAGCCTCGAAGCGCAGAACGTCTTCAACCGGAACCTCGTCGAGCTTGCCACCGGTGCCAGCCCAGATCGAAACAGTCTGCTCTTCAACAGGGAACGGTGAGTACTGTGGCTGCTTTAGAAGCTCCATCAAGCGCGCACCGCGAGCTAGCTGCTGACGTGATGCAGCGTCTAGGTCAGATGCGAACATTGCGAATGCTTCTAGTGAGCGGTACTGAGCAAGTTCAAGCTTCAGGGTTCCCGAAACCTTCTTGATGCCCTTAACCTGAGCTGCACCACCAACACGTGAAACCGAGATACCTACGTCAATAGCAGGGCGCTGGTTCGAGTTGAAAAGGTCTGACTGCAAGAAGATCTGACCGTCGGTGATCGAAATCACGTTGGTAGGGATGTATGCAGAAACGTCGTTTGCTTTGGTCTCGATGATTGGAAGACCAGTCATCGAACCAGCACCTAGCTCGTCGTTTAGCTTGGCACAACGCTCAAGCAAACGGCTGTGTAGATAGAAGACGTCACCAGGGTATGCCTCGCGGCCTGGTGGACGGCGAAGAAGCAATGACACTGCACGGTAGGCCTCAGCCTGCTTTGAAAGGTCATCGAAAACGATAAGTACGTGCTTGCCGGCATACATCCAGTGCTGACCAATAGCCGAACCGGTGTAAGGAGCGAGGTACTTGAAACCTGCTGGGTCTGATGCAGGTGAAGCAACGATGGTGGTGTATTCCATTGCGCCGGCTGCCTCAAGAGCACCCTTTACAGCAGCAATGGTTGAACCCTTTTGACCAACGGCAACATAGATGCAGCGAACCTGCTTGTTGACATCGCCTGATTCCCAGTTTGATTTCTGGTTGATGATGGTGTCGATCGCAATCGCGGTCTTGCCAGTCTGGCGGTCACCGATGATGAGCTGGCGCTGGCCACGGCCAACAGGAATCATGGCGTCGATTGCCTTGATTCCGGTCTGAAGTGGCTCGTGAACTGACTTGCGAGCCATAACGCCAGGAGCCTGAAGCTCAAGGGCGCGGCGGGCATCAGCCTTGATGTCGCCTAGACCGTCGATTGGGTTGCCCAGCGGGTCAACAACGCGACCCAAGAACTTGTCGCCAACCGGAACCGAAAGAACCTCGCCAGTGCGGTGAACTTCCATGCCCTCAACGATGCCCTCGAAGTTGCCTAGAACAACAACACCGATTTCGCGCTCGTCAAGGTTTAGGGCTAGACCCAAAGTGCCGTCAGCGAAACGAAGCAACTCGTTAGCCATTGCACTAGGAAGGCCTTCAACGTGTGCGATGCCGTCGCCGGCGTCGATAACGTGACCTACCTCGTCGCGCGAGGCCTGTGCAGGCTCGTAAGACTTAACGAACTCTTTGAGTGCGTCGCGAATCTCGTTCGGGCTGATTTGTAGATCTGCCATCTCGTTCCTCTACTTCTGGGTTTTCCCGGTTGTCAGTTGGCTATTAGGCCAGCTGAAGTCTTGCTTCGTTAAGACGGCTGCTTAGGCTGCCGTCGATGATTTGGTCGGCAACCTGCACACGCACGCCACCAATCAGAGTTGGGTCTAGTTCGATGTTTAGCTGCAGGGCCTGGCCGTAGCTCTTTTCGAGAGCTGAACCAAGACGAGCTAGTTGAGAATCGCTAAGTGGGGCCGCAACCGTAACAGTGGCAACCAAACGAGCGGCGAAAGCCGAAACCTGTTTGCCGAACTGCTCTAAAACAACTGAAACGCGCTCACGTCGAGCAATCAAAACTGCATTGCGCACCAATAGCGCAGTTGAAGCGTTGACCTTTTTGCCGACGAGTGTGTCAATCAATGCAAGCTTGCTTGCGTTGGTCGCAGTCTTTGAACTGAGCGCAAACTGTAGCTCTTGGTCGCTGTCGATGGTTTGACGCACCGAGAACAACTCAGATTCAACCGTTGAAATCGACTTGTTTGCAGCACTGATTGCAGCAACGGCATAAACCGCCAACTGCTCGATGCCAGAAACTAGGTCGCGGCCGGTTGACCAACGAAGAGCAACCAGGCTGGTAACAAACTCAACAGCTGACTTGCTGGCAGATTTGCCAAACACAGCGTTTAGCGCGCCTTGCTTAGCAGCATTCTCGGCAGAAGGGTCCGAGAGAATGTTGCGAAGCTGAACTGAACTTGCAATCGCTTCAGCGATAGCAAACAGGTCGGCAGCGAAGTTGAGATCGGCGCTAGCCAAAAGAGGCTTAAGAGTCTCTTTGCCGGCGGCGATTGCTTGCCTGGTTGAACTTGCCATTAGTTGTTCTTGCCTGC
>CANFKN010000073.1 GCA_947447385.1 Microbacteriaceae bacterium | reverse complement strand
GGCACTGCCAAACGGCGCACCCGAAACCGGGCCATAAGAGCCTTGGTCAATCGGCGACATGGTGTGGCCTGGCAAGAATGGTGCGAGGTGCGAACGGGCAACCACAGGGCCAACGCCAGGGCCACCACCGCCGTGAGGAATCGCAAAGGTTTTGTGCAGGTTCAAGTGAGAAACGTCGCCACCGAACTCACCAAACTTTGAGAACCCAACCATCGCGTTGGTGTTAGCGCCGTCGATATAAACCTGGCCGCCAGCAGCGTGAACTGCTTCGCAGATCTCGCCAACGGTTTCTTCATAAACGCCGAAAGTTGACGGGTAGGTGATCATGAGTGCCGCAAGTTCATCGCCCGCTGCTTCAATTTTGGCTCGCAGGTCATCAACGTCAACCGCGCCATCAGGCTTGGTGTCAACGACGACCACCGACATTCCAGCAAGCACTGCCGAGGCAGCATTCGTGCCGTGTGCACTCGACGGAATCAAACAGATTTTGCGCTGGATGTCTCCGCGGCTTAGGTGGTATCCCCTAATCGCAAGAAGCCCGGCAAGCTCGCCCTGGCTGCCCGCGTTTGGCTGCAGCGAAATGGCGTCATAACCGGTGATGTGGGTTAGCCAACCAGAAAGTTCAGCAATCAACTCAAGATAACCGGCGGCATCTTCAGCGGGTGCAAACGGATGCAGCCCTCCGAATTCAGGCCAAGTCACCGCGGCCATTTCGGTCGTGGCGTTGAGCTTCATCGTGCAAGAGCCAAGCGGAATCATGCCCTTGTCGAGTGCAAAGTCATAGTCAGAAAGCTTCTTCATGTAGCGAAGCATCGCGGTCTCTGAGTGATAGGTGTTGAAAACCTGGTGCGTGAGGTAGGCGCTCTTGCGGTCAAGGCCGCCCAAACGGTTCGGGGTCGCCTGCTTCGCGTTAGCCGCCGCAGCGTTTTGGGCGGCTGTCAAAGCGCTTGTGTCGGTTGCTCCAAGCAGCGTCGCGATGGTCGCGATGTCTGACCACTCTGAAGTTTCGTCAAAGGCAATCGAGATCACCGAGTCGCTCACGACGTGAAGCGTGATGTCATGCGCTCGAGCCGCTGCAAAAATCGCATTGGCGTCGATAGAAGTGACCCGAATCGTGTCGAAGAACGCTTTGCTCTCAAGGGTTAGACCAGCTGCTTCGAGAACGCTGGCTAGTGCAACGGCTTTGGCGTGCACTTCAGAGGCAATCGCCTTGAGGCCATCTGGGCCGTGATAGACGGCATACATGCTCGCCATTACGGCTAGCAAGACCTGAGCGGTGCAAATGTTTGAGGTGGCGCGTTCGCGACGAATGTGCTGTTCGCGGGTCTGCAAGGTTAGGCGATAAGCCTGGTTGCCGTCGGCATCAACCGAGACGCCGACAAGTCGGCCCGGCATGGTGCGTTCGAGGTTTTCTCGCACAGCAAGGTAGCCAGCGTGCGGGCCGCCATAACCCATCGGCACGCCGAAACGCTGAGTGGTTCCGACCACTACGTCAGCGCCAACTTCGCCTGGCGCTTCAAGCAGAGTCAAAGCGAGAAGGTCGGCAGCCGCAACAGCTAGACCCCCGCGCTCGTGAACCGCACTGAAGATTGCGCCGAGTGAATTGACTCGACCAGATGCGCCAGGGTATTGCACGAGAGCTCCGAAGCAGTCTTCGGCAATAGCCCCAGCACCTTGGCTTGCATCAAAATATTTGATCGTGATCGAAAGAGGTTCGGCGCGGTGTTCGAGCAGCGCCTTCGTCTGTGGCAGGGTGTCGAGATCGACCAAGAAAACGTTCGATGCGCTATCGCTACCGCGACGGGCAATCAACATGGCCTCTGCAGCCGCAGTCGATTCATCGAGCATCGAAGCATTGGCTGTCTTCATGCCGGTCAAATCGTTCACCATGGTCTGAAAGTTAATCAGAGCTTCGAGTCGACCCTGGCTGATTTCTGGCTGATAAGGAGTGTAAGCGGTGTACCAGCTAGGGTTCTCGGTGATGTTGCGCAAAATCACACCAGGGGTGTGAGTGCCGTAATAACCCAAGCCGATGTATGACTTGGTGATGCGGTTCTTACCCGCGATCTTGCGCAATCTGGCTAGAACCTCGGTCTCTGACAGCGCTGCAGGCAAGGCATCAGAACCTTTGAACGCGATTGACTCAGGAATCGCAGCGGTCATCAACGCTTCGAGTGAATCAAACCCGAGCGTTTCAAGCATGCGCTTCTGCTCAGCAGCATTCGCGCCAACGTGTCGGTTTTCAAAGGTTCTAAAAGTCAACTGACTAGGCCTCTCGGGTTAGTGCATCGTATTCGGCAGCGGTCAACAAGTCGGCAGGCAATTCGGCAAACTTCACTTTGATGAGCCAGCCGTCACCGAAGGCATCCGAGTTAATTAGCTCTGGCGAAGCCTTGACGCTCGCGTTTACTTCAACGACCTCGCCGGTGATTGGTGAATAAAGCTCTGAAACTGACTTGGTCGATTCGACCTCGCCGAAGATTTTTAGGTAGGTGGTTGCCGCGCCAACTTTAGGCAGGTCAACAAAAACGACCTCGCCGAGGGCATCGGCAGCAAACTTGGTGATGCCGACAGTTGCGGTGTCGCCCTCGACCAAAACCCACTCGTGTTCTTTGGTGTATGAAAGGTTGGTTGGGTTAGCCATGGTTTTCTCCTTAGATGGTGTTACTTTGAACGCTTATAAAAAGGTGCTGCTGAAACTGTGAACTCGAGTCGGGTGCCTCGCACGTCGACCTCAAGTTTGGTGCCAACTTCGGCGCTAACCGAGGCGTCGACATAGCCCATTGCCACTGGGTAGCCCAGAGTTGGTGAGAGTGCACCCGAGGTGATGACGCCGATAGCGCGCTCTGAGCCTGGCTCGAAAATCTCATAGCCTTGACGCGCAGCGCGCTTGCCCTCCCCCACGATGCTGATTAGGCGGCGGGCGATGGGCTCGCTGGCGATTTTCTCAAGTGCTGCTTTGCCCACGAAATCTGCGTCGCGGTCAAGGCGAACCACTTTGGCAAAACCAGCTTCAAACGGGTTGTGTTCTAAGTCGAGTTCGTGGCCATAAAGCGGCATGCCAGCTTCAAGTCGCAATGTGTCGCGGCAAGCCAAGCCGCAAGGGGTTAGGTCGCTGCCGCCGGTCGCTAGCAGCAGTTGCCAGATTTGACGGGCGGCTGCAGCTGGGGCGAAAACCTCAAAACCATCTTCACCGGTGTAGCCGGTGCGACCTAGCAAAACGTCAACACCATCAACCCGCGCTGACAAAATCGAATAGTATTTTGCGTCAGCCAACGGCTGATCGCAAACCTGCTGCAAAATCGCTGCTGATTTAGGGCCTTGAATGGCGATCAACGCCCAGTCGTCTGATTCGTCAACGACAGTCGCACCGGCAAAGTTTGCGGCACGAGCCTGAAGCTCAGCGGCAACCACTTCTCGGTTGCCAGCATTGGCAACGACGAGAAACTCAGCATCGGCTAGTCGATAGACGATGAGGTCATCAATGACGCCGCCGTTCTCGGCACAAATGAGAGAATATTTAGCCTTGGTCACAGCGATTACAGAACTCGGGTTCACCAGTGCATAGTCGAGAAACTCTGCCGCCTGCGGGCCAGAAACTCTGATTTCGGCCATGTGGCTGATGTCAAAAAGTCCTGCCGAAGTGCGAACCGCATGGTGTTCGGCAAGCTCATTGGCATAACGCACCGGCATTTGCCAGCCACCAAAATCGGTGAAGCTCGCGCCTAGTGCTTCGTGCTCTGGTTGCAACGGGGTTGTCTTCATGAATCCTTCTCTTATTTTGCAGGTGCAGTTTCGAAACATTTAGGCTAAGAAGCCCCTGAGCAGCGAAGCGCTGCCTTCGAGGTGAGCTCGCATCGCCGCACTCGCTTTTTCGGCCTGCCCTGTCAAAATCGCCATGACGATTTCTTCGTGCTGCTGATTTGAGTGCGTGATGTTTGGTTGCAATAGCGGAATCTCGTCGAGCAACTCGTTCACTTTCATTCGCGACTGAGCTACCTGGTTGACTAGGCTGCTCGATCGGCTCAACTCACCTATCAAAAGGTGAAAGCGCGAGTCGAGTCGTCGATAGTCTTCGATGCTCGAGTTTTTGGTGTCGAGGTAGGCCTGCCAAAGATTATCGCGTGCCTCGCGAGTTAGTTCGGTCGAGGCAGCTTCGTAGGCAGCCCCCGATTCTAAGACCACGCGAAACATAAGCGTGTCACTGATTTCTTCGCTGCTGAGTTGTGCTCGTTTGATTAGCTCACCATCGCGACCGATTCTGACCGCGCCGGTCGGAATCTCATCGGCAATAAACGTGCCACCATATCGGCCGCGACGAATCACCAGATAGCCAGCTTCGGCCAATGAAGAGGTTGCGTCGCGAACGGTGTCTCGCGAAACATCGAGCATCAACGCAAGCTCGCGCTCAGGTGGCAGTTGATCGCTAGGCTGCATGAGCCCCAATCGAATCGTCTGCAAAATGCGCTCGACGGTTTCTTCATAGGCGTTGCCACCTCTGATTTTGGTTAGCAGAAGCGACCCTCTGGCCACAGTGTTGGCTGGCTCAGTGGTCGTTTCTTCTAGATTCGCGAATTCGTTCATTGAATGGGTTTTATCTCATTACATTGGTGTGACGTAGGCGCCCGAGATTCCGCCGTCAACCAAGAATGTCGAACCGGTGATGAACGATGAGTCATCGCTGGCCAAGAATGCCACGGCTGCTGCCATTTCTTCTGGCTTGCCGAAACGACCTACCGGAATGTGCACGAGGCGACGCTGCGCGCGCTCTGGGTCTTTTGCGAAAAGCTCCTGAAGCAAGGGTGTGTTCACTGGGCCAGGGCAAAGTGCGTTAACGCGGATTCCCTGACGGGCAAACTGCACACCGAGCTCGCGGCTCATTGCCAAAACGCCACCCTTTGATGCGGTGTATGAAATCTGGCTGGTTGCCGAACCCAAAACTGCAACGAATGATGCGGTGTTGATGATCGAACCCGACTGTTGCTTCACCATGTAGCGAAGGGCAGCACGGCAGCAAAGATAAACGCTCTTGAGGTTGACGTCTTGCACTTTTTGCCAGGCTGGCAGCTCGGTGGTTTCGATTGAGTCGTCGTCTGGCGGTGAGATTCCGGCGTTGTTAAACGCGATATCGACGCTGCCATAAAGTTTGAACGCGGTGTCAAACAGGTTGTTGACCTGAGCTTCGTCGGCAACGTTGACCTGCACGAATGAGCCGCCAACTAGCTCGGCTGCTGCCTGACCAGTTGTAGGGTCCATGTCGCCAATCACGACTTTGGCACCTTCAGCTGCGAAGCGCTTGGCAGTTGCGAGGCCAATGCCGCTGGCACCACCGGTGATTACTGCCACTTTGCCAGCGAGGCGCTGGGTTAGGTCGATCTTTTCGATTGACATTTTGGTTCCTTTCGATTTTTGTTTCGTCTTTTGGGCCTAGTCGGCCGGAATAAATACGTTCTTTTCTTCGGTGAAGTGCAGCGGTGCGTCTGGGCCAAGTTCGCGACCCAAACCTGATTGTTTGAAGCCGCCAAACGGGGTGTTAAATCGCACGGATGAATGCGAGTTGACGCTCAGGTTTCCGCTTTCAACGCCACGTGCAACGCGAATCGCGCGGCCGACGTCGCGAGTCCAGATTGAACCTGACAAACCAAACTCGGTGTTGTTGGCGATTTCGAGCGCCTCGGCTTCGTCATCAAACGGGTGAACGGTTACGACCGGGCCAAAAATTTCTTCGGTCATGCAAACGTCGTCGAGGCCGGTGGCCATGACCACTGTTGGTGCGATCCAGAATCCTCGCCCGGTTGGTGCTTGCCCGCGAAACGCGATGTTCGCACCATCGATGTAGCTGTTCACTGACTCAAAGTGTGCCTTCGAAATCATCGGACCCATCTCGGTTGATTCGAGCGTAGGGTCGCCAACCGCATAGGCCTTGACGGCTGGTTCAAGGTGCTCCATGAACTTGTCGAGAGCGCTGCGCTGCACCAAGATGCGGCTGCGAGCGCAGCAGTCTTGACCTGCGTTTTCAAAAACCGATGACGGTGCGCTGGCTGCTGCTTTTTCGATGTCGGCGTCGGCAAAGACGATGTTGGCGCTCTTGCCACCAAGCTCTAGTGTGACTCGCTTGATCTGGTCTGCAGCCCCGCGCATAATCTGCTTGCCAACTTCGGTTGAACCTGTGAATACGACTTTGCGCACATCTTTATTGGTGATGAAACGGTTGCCGACAACGCTGCCGCGACCAGGCAAAACCTGAAAGAGACCTTCTGGCAGGCCAGATTCAAGTGCGATTTCGCCGAGGCGAATCGAAGTCAAAGGCGTCCATTCGGCCGGCTTTAGAACCACTGCGTTGCCTGCGGCGAGCGC
>CANFKN010000072.1 GCA_947447385.1 Microbacteriaceae bacterium | reverse complement strand
TGGCGATGCAGCCCAGATGCCCTGGTGAACTGCGCTGAGTGCGAAATAGGCACCCAAGAATCCGGCCGCATTCAGTGGCTCTGGGTTCAGCGCGAGATAGATCAGCGCAAAGAGCGTGGCTAGTGAGGCTGCGATGGTGTGTTCGCGCGCTTCGACATTTTTGAAGTTGCCTAACCAAGCCATATAGAACTCAAACGTTGCTGTAAGCAATAGGTAGGCAATCACTGTGGTGCGAAGGGCCGCAATTTGAAAGTCACTACTCGTCTGAATAGCAAGCAGAGCGACTGTTGAGGCCACCAAGGTCACCGCCGCTTGTGGCAGAACAGCAACTGTTCGGTTTTGAACCTTGAGTGTGAAGCCAAGCACAACTGAACCGATGGCATGCAAAAACCCAAAGCCGGCAAATAGAGCCAGCGCCAGCGCCGCAGAGTCAGGTCGGGTGAATGTGATTACTAGGGTTGCGGCCAGAGCTATTAGAGCTCGATAACCAATGACAATGCGCACGCTTTAGTGTTTCATATTTGCAAAGCGTGAATATTGGCCTTGAAAGGCGACCACGATTGTGCCGGTTGGTCCGTTTCGCTGTTTGGCCAAGATCAGGTCGGCTTCGCCGGCGCGAGCATGCTCTTTTTCGCCCATGTCAGGGCGGTGCAAGAGAATGACAACGTCGGCGTCTTGCTCGAGCGAGCCAGACTCTCGCAGTTGCGAAATGTCTGGCTTTTTGTCTTTGGCTTCTTCTGACTTTCGGTTTAGCTGTGAGATCGCGATTAGCGGCACACCGAGTTCTTTGGCGAGCAGCTTTAGTGCGCGCGAGAACTCAGAAACTTCTTGTTGGCGTGATTCAACTTTTTTGCCTGAGGTTAGCAACTGCAAATAGTCGATGACAATCATTTGAAGACCAACGCGTTCAGCGATGCGGCGCGACTTGGCTCGAATCTCGACCATGGTTAGGTTTGGGCTGTCGTCGATATAAAGAGGTGCGTCGCTGATTTTGCTTCGAACGTCGGCGATGCGCACCCAGTCGGTCTCTGTCATCGAACCTTTGCGCATGTTCTGCAGAGGAATCTGTGTCTCAGCCGAGAGCATTCTCATGGCGATTTCAGAGCGACTCATTTCGAGCGAGAAGAAGATAACTGCTTTGCGTTTGCGAATTGCAGCATTGCGCGCGAAATCGAGTGCCAGCGTTGACTTGCCCACTGCTGGGCGGGCAGCAACGATGACCAGCTGGCCAGGGTGCAAGCCGTGAGTGAGGTTATCTAGCTCGGTGAAACCTGTGGCAACACCTACTAGCTCGCCGTCACGTTTTTCGGCGGCCTCCATGTCGTCAACTGCAGCTTTGATCGACTCTTCTAGTTCGGCATATTCCTGCCCGCGCACGCCGGCGGTCACTTGATAGACCGCGGTTTGTGCTTGGTTAACTAGATCGTCAACTTCGCCGATGTTGGCATAGCCCGATTGTGCAATCTTGGTGCCGACCTCTACTAGGCGGCGCAGAATCGCTTTCTCTTGAACGATCTCGGCATAGTATTCAACGTTTGCCGCGGTTGGAACAATCGAGGTAAGGGTGTGAAGGTAGTCAGCACCACCGGCGCGGGTTAGCGAGTCAGTCTTGAGAAGCTGGTCGGTGATAGTAATAACGTCGGTTGGTTCACCCTGGCCGAACAGCGTAACGATTGCCTCAAAAATGAGTTCGTGCTTTGGAGCATAGAAGTCTTTGCCGCTGATTAGCCCAAACACTGCCGCAACGGCGTCGGTCGAGATCAACATGGCACCAAGAGTGCTCTGCTCGGCTAGCAAATCGTTGGGTAACACGCGGCCAGCAACATTGTTATCTGGTGCTTCAAAAGCCATGGTTCCTCCAAAAGTTAGGGTGGTTCTTTTATAGCTTCTGCCTACCTCAAAGTTTGGGCAAACTAGCTTGTGCACAAACCTGTGCACAACTCTTTAGACACGCGGTAATAACTTGTGCAAAACTGTGCATAACCCTGTGGACAAATTGTTAGTAAATAGCCTGCTTATCAGTGTTTATAAGGGCTGTTGAGTTGTGCACAAGCAAAACCTTCAACTCTAAACCTAAGGCTGAAGGTTGTGGATAAGTAATGCTGGTTTGGGCAAAGAAAAAGGGCGAAGAGCCGAAGCCCTTCGCCCTTTTCGAGCAGTAAAAACTACTTTGCAGCAACAACCAAAAGGTTGATAACTGCGCTTAGGTCGCCGTGAAGACGAACTGAAGCCTGGTGTGAACCAGTGATGCGAATCGGTGACACGAAAGAAACCTTGCGCTTGTCGATCTCGCCGAAGCCAGCAGCTGCAACAGCCTTGGCAACATCAGCGGTCTTGACAGCACCGAACAAACGACCGCCAACGCCAGCCTTGATGGCCAACTTGATGGTTGCTGATTCGAGAGAGGTCTTTAGTGCAACAGCTTCTTCAGCAGTAGCTAGTGCGCGTGAGTCGCGAGCTGCGCGAATCGAAGCAACCTGCTTCTCACCGCCCTTGCTCCAAAGCACGGCAAAGCCGCGAGGCAATAGGTAGTTGCGTGCGTAGCCGTTTTTAACTTCGACAACGTCGCCGGCTGAGCCTAGACCTGAAACTTCGTTAGTAAGAATGAGTTTCGACATGGGGTTACTCCTTAGCGACCAGCGCCTGCGTAAGGAAGCAATGCAACCTCACGAGCGTTTTTGATAGCACGAGCAATCAAGCGCTGTTCCTGAACAGAAACACCGGTGATGCGACGTGAACGGATCTTGTTTTTGTCGGTCAAGAAACGGCGCAGAGTTGCGACATCCTTGTAATCGATAACGCCAACTTTGATTGCCTTTACTGGGGCAAGCTTGGCGTTCTTTGCGTTGCGGTTTGGCTTGCGACGTGTGTCGGTTTTAGCAGCCATTTGAATCTCCTAAATAATCTCTAAAACTTTAGAATGGGGTGTCGTCGGCGCCGGCTGATGATGCACCTGGGTTTGCCCAAGCGTCATTAGCGGCAGCGCGCGGCGCGGCAGCGGGGGCGTCCCACGGGCTTGAAGCTGCGCCAGCACCTGCGCCTGCGCCACCAACTTCACGCGGCTTGCGTGAAACTGATGCGGTTGCATAGCGAAGTGATGGACCAATTTCTTCGATCTCAAGCTCAAGCGAAGCGCGAGCTTCACCCTGAGCTGTCTGATAAGCCGATGGGGCTTTCAAGCGGCCGGTGACGATAACACGGGTGCCTTTGGTGAGCGTCTGAGCGACGTTCTCGGCAACTTCGCGCCAGGCAGTGCAACGAACCCAAACGGTTTCGCCGTCTTCCCACGCGTTGGTCTGACGGTTTAGCTGGCGAGGGGTTGAACCCACACGCACGCTAACCACAGCAACCCCACCCTGGGTGTAACGAAGTTCAGGGTCGTCGGCTAGGTTGCCAACGATAGTTACGGTTACTTCTCCGGCCATTTTGACTACTCGCTAACCTTGGCAGCTTTAGCTGCAGGCTTTGAATCGGTCTCGCCCTCAGCAGCTTCTGCAGCGGTAACTGCAGGAACGTCAACTGGGGTGATGTTGATAACAGCCTCGTCAGCGCGCAAAACCTTCGTGCGCAACACAGCTTCTGAAAGCTTTAGCTGGCGGTCAAGCTCAAGAATGTCAGCTGACTTTGCGGTCAAGTTAATGACTGCGTAGTAGCCTTCGGCTTTCTTGGCGATTTCATAGGCGAAACGACGGCGACCCCAAATGTCAACTTTGTCAACGGTGCCTCCACCGTTGCGAATTACATTGAGGAACTTGTCGAGACTTGGAGCGAGAGTGCGCTCCTCAACCGTTGGGTCGAGGATAACCATTAGCTCGTACTGATGCATGACTAACCCACCTCCTTTGGACTAGAACGGCCACAGTATTTCTGTGACAGGAGGGTATGGCATCTTGTGGCTTCTAACTCACCATTTAGCAAGCAGAGAGCAACTTGTCAAGACTACCTTGTTTGCCACCATTCGAGCAAGCGCTTTTGGGCTTCTGAAACACCCAAATTTCCCTCGGATGCCCTCAGCTCACTCAAAAATGCGAGAGCGAGGCTAACTGCCCAGCTTTGGCTGTTGGCGATGGTTTCGGTAATTTCTTCGATGCTTAGTTCTGGTTTGCGGTTTTGCCACCATTCGAGCAAGCGGGCTGTTGCTTCGTCTTTGCCGATTGAGCCTTCGTCGAGGCGAACTTCGAGCAAGAACTTGCTGGCTGCGCCAATCACTGGGCTTGGCGGAATGCCGAGGATCTCTGCGATTTCTTGACCGTTTAGGTCGGGGCGAATGGCATCGAGCGCTTCTTGTTCGCTGATCTCTTTGATGCGTTGCTCAAGATCGTCATAGGCGTGCGAAAGTCGATCGGCTTTGCGCTTGTTTCGCGTGGTGACGTCGGCGCGTGTCAGGGCGTGAAGGCGGTGCAGTTGATCGCCGGCATCGCGCACATAGCGGCGCACCGCCGAGTCGCTCCACGCCTGGTCGGTGTAACCAAAAAAGCGCAGGTGCAGCTCGATCAGATGGGCAACCGCTTTGACGGTGTCTTTGTCGAAGCGAAGTGCTTGCAGGCGCTTTTTTGTGATTCGCGCGCCGACTAGGTCGTGGTTATAAAACGACACTGCGCCGCCAGGTTCGAAGTTGCGCGTCGCCGGCTTGCCAACATCGTGCATGAGTGCAGCCAAGCGCAAAACTAGGTCGCCTTCGAGGCCATAGTCACGCTCATAGTCGATAGCTTGTTCAACCACAGTCAAGGTGTGCTCATAGACATCTTTGTGGTGGTGGTGTTCGTCGGTTTCAAGTTGCAACGCTGGCAGCTCAGGCAACACCTCGGCCGCCAAGCCGCTGTCAACTAAAGCTTCAAGCCCAAGTCTTGGGTGCGCGCCCAGCAATAACTTGCTCAACTCAACCTGAACTCGTTCGGCCGAGATGATCGACATGCGATCTGTCATGGCTTTCATGGCGGCAAAAGTGGCATCTTCGATTAAAAAGCCGAGTTGCGAGGCGAAGCGGGCAGCACGCATCATGCGAAGCGGGTCATCGCTAAATGAGATTTCAGGTGCAATCGGGGTGCGCAGGGTTGCATCGAGCAAATCTTGCAAACCGTTAGTTGGGTCAACGAAAACTTTTTCTGGCAAGCGCAAAGCCATCGCGTTGACAGTGAAATCGCGACGCGTCAGATCAACCTCAAGACTGTCGCCAAAAGCCACGATTGGTTTGCGCGAATCAGGCTCATAGGCGTCAGCGCGATAAGTCGTGATTTCGACGGTCATCTCGCCAAACTTGGCACCAATCGTGCCGAACTCTTTGCCGATGTCCCAGAGGCCATCGGTGCGACCCTTCAAAATTTTCAAAGTCTGATCTGGCAGGGCGTTAGTCGTGAAGTCGAGATCGAAGGAGGCTCGACCTAGAAACGCATCACGCACCGGGCCGCCAACTAGCGCCAACTCAAAACCGGCATCGGCAAACCATCGACCAAGGTTTATAAAGAGGTCTGAGTTTGTGGTTTGCTCAAGGTTTTTTAGAGCGTCGGCAACATTTGGCATCGCATTTAGTGTGCCATAGCTGGCAAAGTCTCGCAGTTTATGCACGACAGCGTAAAGTTTTCTTTATGACTCAACACAACGCAAGACGCCACTTGAGCCGAGTCGAAGAAACTTCGGCCGGTGGCTTTGTGTTGGCAGCTGACGGTTCGAACCGGGTTGCGCTGATCGGTCGTCTTGGGCGTTCGGGCCGCATCGACTGGTGTGTGCCAAAGGGTCACCCAGAAAACCAAGAGAACTACAGCGAAGCTGCGATTCGCGAAATTGCCGAAGAAACCGGCCTTGAAGCCGAGATCATCGAGCTGCTCGGTGACATTCACTACGAGTTCACCGCGGGCGACAAACTTATTTCTAAAACCGTTGTTCACTACCTAATGCGCCAAACCGGTGGCGACCTAACTGTTGAAAACGACCCTCAACACGAAGCTGTTGAAGCCGCTTGGTTCGACATTGATGAGCTTTCAAAAGTTCTCTCGCACGACAACGAGCGGCGAATGGCTCGCGGAGTTCAAGAATGGGTTCAGCGAAACCAATGAGGCCAAAGGTGGGTTTGGTGCGTTTGGCGTTGGGGTGCGCCACTGCTTTTGCTCTGACACTTGCCGTTGCCGTCTCACCCGCTGAGGCGATGGTTGCCACGCAGCTCCAGATTGGCGGGCAACTTGTCGGCACGCCGAAGATCACGCTGCCCCACACCGAGCGGCTCGCAACCTCATCGGTCGCGGCACGTGCCAAACACATCGACACCTGGCAAACGAAGAAGAAGCGCCGCAAAGCCAAGGTCGCTAACCCCGACAACCTGCCTCAGCCGATGATTCAGATCATCCCCGGTTCAAAAATCAACTTGCTCTCACGTTCTTC
>CANFKN010000071.1 GCA_947447385.1 Microbacteriaceae bacterium | reverse complement strand
CCCCTTCGAAAGCAATGAGCCGTCGTTGATGCGCGGGCTTGCCAAGAACGAGTCATTGTAATAGTTCACACCGAGAAGCTCGGCGTCGATCTTGAGCAGTGCTTCATCGCCAGGCAAGAAAACCTTAGCGAGCTTGTCGCCATATTCATCAACGAGGTTTTGTGGGTAAAGCCCGGTCAATTGAGACTCGATCCACCAGCGATTCACGTGAGAATCCATGAGGGCAGCAGCCTCGACAACCTCTGAATCTTCAGGGTTGACGATGACATAGTTGGTCATATTCAGCGCTGCGCCACAGCGGGCGGTTGGCTGAACCGAGCGAATCGCACGAACTGCTTCGGCGTGAGCCAAGGCGGTGTGGTGGGCCGACGCAATAGCGTGATCAAGGTTCTTGACACCGGGAGCGTGAACGCCACTCATGTATCCGAGCCATGAAACACACCAAGGTTCGTTGATGGTCACCCATTCAGAAACGCGGTCACCAAACGCCTCGGCACACGCTTTTGCATACTCTGCAAAAATTGGCACGATCTCACGGTTCGCCCAGCCGCCTCGGTCTTGCAAAGGCTGAGGGAGGTCCCAGTGATAGAGAGTAACGAGCGGCTTGATGCCAGCCGCCAAAAGCGTGTCGATGAGACGGTTATAGAAGTCAAAACCGCGCTCTTCGCGCACCGAGTCGCCGTTTGGAAACATGCGTGGCCATGCAAGTGAAAAGCGATACGCCTGCACGCCCATATCACGCATGATTTGAACGTCTTCTTCAAATCGGTTGTAGTGATCACAGGCGAAGTCGCCGTTGTCACCGTTCGCAACTTTGCCAGGGGTGTCACAGAACGTGTCCCAAATGCTAGGCCCGCGACCATCGGTCTTGGCTGCTCCTTCAATTTGGAACGAAGACGTGGCTACGCCCCAAGTGAACTGCTTTTCGAAACTAATCATCCCTTAACCGCTCCGTCCATAACGCCACTAACGAGTTGACGACCAACCAAAATAAACAACAGAAGCAAAGGAGCAGTGGCCAAGAATGCTCCACCCAAAACCAGTGCATAGTCGATTGTGTAGCTAGCTGAAAGCTGGTTCACTGCTACCTGAACCGTGAACTGATTCGGGTCGTTCAAGACCAAGAGTGGCCACAAGAAGTCATTCCAGGTTCCCAGAAACGCGAACAGACCCAGCACAAAACTGCTCTGCGCGATGATTGGCAAAACCACGCTGCGGAACACGCGAATCACTCCAGCACCATCGATACTCGCAGCTTCGAGAAGCTCATTCGGAACCTGAGAATCGATGATCTGGCGCATCCAGAAGACACCGAACGCAGTTACCAACGCGGGCACAACGATTGCGGCCAGGGTGCTGCCCCATCCGAGATTATTCACAATCATGAATAATGGGATGATTCCCAGCTGACTCGGAAGCATCATGGTGCCGATGACGAATAGCACCAAGAATTTGCGACCTTTGAAGTTGAGCTTGGCAAAGGCAAAGCCTGCCAGCGCAGAGAACACGACCTGGGCAATCGAAATCACTGTGCCGACAAAGATTGTGTTCCAGATCGACATCATGAAGGTCGGTGCTGCCTCAAACACGTGACCGATGAGAGTCAAGAAGCGATCGCCCGGAACCAGCGTCGGTGGGTTCTTAGAGATTTCTTCGTTGCCGTTTGAGGCCACGATGTACATCCAGTAGAAAGGGAACGCTGAGATGAAAACCATTAAGGTGAGCACAATATATGACCAAGGTGAAACCTTGCGCCAGCGAGTTTTGTCGCGATAAAAAGTGATCAACCAAGCCAAAATGCCTAGGCCAATGACGGTGATAACGATGAGAGCTGGGTTTTCAATAAAGGTATTCATTGAACGTTTTCTCCGTTACCAATTCTGCGAGTGAAAAAGAAGTTGATGCCTGAAATGATGAGCACGATGAACGTGATCATGATTCCGATTGTTGCTGCATAACCCCAGTTGCCCATGTGCGCCTGCTCAAACAAGAAGAGGGTCAGGGTCGAGAATTGACGGCTATCGCCACCGCTTTCGCCGCCCGCCAAGGTTAGCGGTTCAGCGAAGACCTGAAGACCTCCGATAGTGCCAACCACCAATACAAACGTAATTGTGTTGCGAATGCCCGGCAGTGTCACATTTGTGAACTGTCGCCACTTGCTGGCACCATCGATAGACGCTGCTTCGTATAGCTCGTTTGGCACTGCCAGCATTGCTGCTAAGAAAATCAAGGCGTTGTAGCCCAACCAGCGCCAAGTGATCATGGTCGCGATGGCGATGTGGCCAGGAATCGTCTCTGAGACGAAGTTGATGTGATCGTTCATTCCGAGAAACTCACGTGCAAGGTTTACGAGGCCAAAGTCGCGGCTAAACAGCTGACCGAACACAATTGCGACGGCAAGAACTGATGTGATGTTCGGAACCAAGAGCAAGGTGCGCCAGAACGTCTTGTATTTGAGCATTGGATTGCGAAGCACGTTCGCAAGCGCAATCGCCATGATCATCTGGGGAAAAGTTGACAGTGCCCACATTGAGAAGGTGTTTCGCACAGCAAGCCAGAACTGCTCATCGACAATGATGCGGGTGAAGTTGTCGATGCCGATCCAAGTGTGTGTTTGGTCTAGTGGGTCCCATTGAAAGAATGCAATGTAGACCGAATAAACCACCGGTGCTAGACCGAACACTAGGAACATCACAACAAATGGTGCTGTGAAAAGATAACCCCAGCCACCGTTTAGTGATTGAACGACAGCACCGTCTGGGGCTTTTGAAGACTTCTTTTTTGCCTTGGCGGGCTTTGGAGCCCGCCAAGGTGTCAAAGGTTTATTGGTTGTTGAACTCATTTGCTTGGCCCGACTGCGCCTTCAATTTCTTTCAGGGCTTGAGTCCAGGCCGCTGCGGCGCTTTGCTTCTTCAGACCAACGCGGCTTAGAGCCTGGCCAATGATGTTGTCAATCGCGCGCTGCTTCTTGCCCTCATAAATCGGCTTTAGCTTCTGAACTGAACTGCCATAGATAGCGCCGATTGGGGCATTGTTGAAGAACGGGTCTTTGTAGTTCTTGAGGGCTGAGTTGCTGTAAAGCACCGATGCTGATGGGAACAAGCCGTATTGCTTGAAGATCTTCAACTGCTCAGCTGGCGAGAGGTACCAGTTGATAAAGTCCCATGCCTCTTTCTTGTGGGCTGCTGCCTTCGGAATCGAAAGCTGGCTACCGCCAAGGTTGCCACCGCCACCAGGCAGCGCTGCGATGTCCCATTTGCCCTTGGTCTTTGGAGCTTGCTGCTTGATGTAGTCCATCATCCAAGCCGGTGCCAAAATGGTTGCGAAAATGCCCTTGTTCATGCCGACGTTCCAGTCATTGGTGAACGAGTTGATGTTAGTGCCGATGCCTGAGGCAAGAGCGTTGGCCGTGGTCTGGAACGCAGTCTTAACCTGCTGGTTTGAGCCATAGATTAGCTTGCCGTCTTTGGTGTTGTCATTCTCGTAATACTTTTTGGTGCCCTGGTTTAGCACGGCGTTGTAGACGGTGCCAGCGTTGTCAATGAAGCCGTAGCAAACCTTCAACTTGGTGCAAGACTTCTTTTCAGCGGCTGAGAGCTTGCTCTGATACTTCTTGCCAGTGGCGAAGAAGGCATCCCAGGTTGGCCATAGCTTGCCAACCGCAGTGCGGTTTGTTGGCAGACCGTGTGACTTGAAAAGGTCGGTGCGGTAGGCAACCTGCATGCCGCCAACGTCGGTAGGAATGCCGAACACGGTGCCTTCATAGCCAACACCCTGCGACCAGCGCCAAGGCAAGAAGTTCGACTGAATCTTCGATGAGTTGTAGGGCGCTTGGCGAAGGTCTTGGAAGTACTGCGGGTAGCTTCTGAAGTAGCCAGAGTATGAAACCTCAATGGCTGCGATGTCTGGGGTCTTGTTTGCCAAGAACGAAGTGATCAAGCTCTGGTGGTGGGCGTCAAGGCCGCTCTTCTTGAGCTGAATAGTGATTTCAGGGTGAATCTTCTTGTAATCGATAAGTGCCTGAGGTTCGATTACGTTACCGTAGGTCCACACCGTGACCGTGACCGGCGTTGCAGCCTGCGCCGGAACCACCATTGAAAGCGGCAATGCTAGAGCGGCGGCGGTAGCTGCGATTCGCGCGATAAGTTTTTTCATTTGCTTCGCTTTCATTCTTGGTTGATTCCTCGGTCGGCCGTTGTGCGACAGCCGACCGAGGAATCTTTTAGTACTTAGAAAGGTGTATTCCGTTTTCACGTGAAATCGGTTTCACGTGCTACCATTACAGCGTGAAATCGGTTTCAAGAAAAGAGTTTTTTGTGAAAGCGGTTTCATTGTTACTCAATCGTTACCGCTTGTGTGTGCGCTCAAAAGGTAGTTACTTGTTGTTCACAATGTAGGAGAAAGCATGCGCACATCATTCAAACTTGCAGCATTGGCGCTGACCGGTTTGCTGCTCGTAGCAACCTTTGGCGTGAGCGCCGAAGCGGCCACCAAAAAGCCAGTTCTAAAACTTCTTTGGCACCAAGAGTTCTCGGGCAAGAGCGGCGTCAAGCCCTCTTCGAAGATCTTCAACTATGACCTTGGCGGCGGCGGCTGGGGCAACCTCGAGCACCAGGCTTACGTAGACGACCACGCCAAGACCGACGGCTCTAAGCAGGGCAACTTGGTTTTGAAGGCCACCCGTTACACCCCCGACCTTGAAGGGCTCTATTACAGCTGCCCGATCAACACTGAAGGTGGCGCTTGCGAGTTCTTGTCGTCGCGAATTCAAACTCAGGGCAAGCTAGCGTTCAAATACGGTCAGATTTCAGCTCGAATTAAAGTTCCGTCGGGCGATGGTGTTTGGCCCGCCTTCTGGTTGCTGGGCAACGACCTAGACCACAACCAGTGGCCAAGCTCGGGTGAGATCGACATCATGGAGACTCGCGGCGATCAGTACCCATACACCGTCTTTGGAACCGCGCATGGCCCTGGCTACTCTGGCGAAAACGGCATCGTCAACACCGCTAACACCTCAAAGGTCACCTCTGCTGGCTGGCACGTTTTCAGCGTGATTTGGGTTAAGAACAAGATTCAGTGGTTGGTTGACGGCAAGGTCTATAACACCGTTACCCCATCGGTCGTCGGCAGTGGAAAGAGCTACGTCTTCAACAAGCCGTTCTTCTTGATTCTCAACCTCGCAATGGGCGGCAACTTTGTTGGTGGCCCAGTGAGCCCATTGCTTGATTCGGCAGAAATGTCGGTGGACTACATTCGCTACTACTCATACAACGGCCAGGGCGCTGTTTCTGGCAGCAAGTCAGCCATTTCAGCTGGCAAGCCATAGCATTTGAACTTTGCACCTTCGGTGCAACAGTGCAAGGCAATAGGGCCTCGCACAAGTTCCTTTCTTAACGCCAAATGGTGGCGCTTCATTACGAAGCGCCACCATTTTTGCTTGAGCTAGGCCGCGAGCAGCGACGTGAAACTTGGGGTGCTGCCTGCGTTGAGCAACCAACGTTCGAAAACCGCATTGCAGAGAGCAGCTTCAGTTCGGTTAGTCCGAATCAAGTCGATGGCCTGCTTGGCATCGTGCCCAGCTCGCATCAGCACCAATGCCATTACTAAACCTGAGCGATTTAGTCCGGCCTGACAGCGAATCAAAACCTTCTTGCCAGAAACCCAATCAGCATGGGCTTTTTTGGCAATCGGTAGAAGATCTGATTCAACATCGAAGTCACTCATGTCGCCGTCATAGAACGCAAAACGCGTTTCGTGCACGCCATAATCAGCTGGGTTAGCCGCGCCAAAGAACGTGTAAACCGCATCGAAGTCATAACGAGTGATCTGGCCCCGGCGCTTGCCGGAATCGATCCAATCTGAATCGTCTGTGCCGCCTTGCCAAAGACCTGGCAGAATCTCGCTCCAAAGCTGGGTTCGCTCGCCATAGTTTGTGCCAAGTAGTTCATTCATTAGTTAGCCTCCCCAACAAGCGCAACATGATTGACTCGACCCGCAACTGCTTCTCGACCGGCTACGGTGTTTCGACCCACGACTGTGTTGAAGATGGTTTCGACCACAAGAGCCCAGGTTTCTGGTGTTTCTTTCAAAGGTTGATAGCCACCGGCACCACCGATGAGCACCCGGCCATCAGCGTGTTGAATCGCGAGCTTGGCCACCACCTCAGCGGCATATCTAAAGCCCACTTCGGTGTAGTTGTTGGTTTGGCCGAGTCGGCTCGAGCCGGTGTGGCCGTCAGCCCCAGCCGCCAAAAGAATCACGTCTGGTTGGTACGAATCGATGATTAGGGCGGCAGCATCCATCGCCCAAATGAAAGCATCGTCACCATCACCCATTGCGACGTTGAAGTTGTAGGCGTGCGATTCAGGGTGATGAAACTCTGCTCGCTTGCCGCTGCCCGCTTGCATCTCAGAATCCCAAGGATAAACCGCACCGTTATGAATGCTGATGGTGGGCACACCCGT
>CANFKN010000070.1 GCA_947447385.1 Microbacteriaceae bacterium | reverse complement strand
TGGCGATCAGAAGTGGAACAAGAGACATCCAAGCGATTTTTCTTAGGCGCTTTGGGTAGAGCCAAAAGCCAACCGCTAGGGCGGCGACCGTGAAAAAGAGGTTGAGCAACAGGTAGGTCATCGGCGCTTTGCCACCCAACGCGAAATGGCTGCAAAAAGAAAGAGTGCGCTGTGGCAAAGCAGCAGCAAAAAGAACAGCTCTTCAATAGGCAACTCAGGGGCGAGGTTTATGCCCACCAAAAGCTCGGGCGCTCCTTCAAAGAAGATACCCGAGTTGATGCCGGCGACGTCCCACAGCAAAAAGAAGGCGACGCCCACACCGAGTGCGCGAAGGCCAGCGCTGAGGCTGTGGCCAAGTGCCAACTTGAATCTAAAGTCGAGCAAGCACACGCCGAGCTCGCTGAGGAGCAACAGGGCGAGATACACGAACGACATGAGCCTTAGAGACCCATCAACAACAAGTCATCGCCCGAGGTGTCACCCGAGGCACTGCCTGTCGAGCCCGATTGAGAGTTAGAACCTGAACCAGTTTTCAGCCCAACCCAAGCCTCGCGGGGCAACGGCTGAATCTCGTTAGGGGTTGGCCCTGCGGTGCGGTCGTTGGTGAGGTGTTTCAAAACCAACTCGGCGCTAATCAAACACATTGGCAGGCCGATGCCTGGCAGGGTGTTGTGACCGGCATAGAAAAGACCGTCAACTTTGGTGCTGTAGTTCTTTGGTCTAAAGAAGGCGCTTTGCTGCAAAGTGTGAGCCATGCCAAGAGCTGTGCCCGACCACGCGTTTAGGTCGTCGGCGAAATCGGCTGGGCCAACGATGCGACGGGTGACGATTCGCTCGGCTAGGTCATCGATTTCGCACCACTTTGCAATTTGCTCAATCACGCGGTCAGCTGCCGCCTCGAGCTTTGCATCGCCAGCGCCGTTTTCGCCGCCGTGGCCAATGCTGGTGTCTGCTGCGATTGGCACGAGCACGAACAGGTTTTCGTGGTCGGCCGGCGCAACGCTCGGGTCGGTGACACTCGGCGCGCAAATGTAGAGCGATGCTGGGTCTGGCACTTGGCGCTTGCCGTCGGCCTTGTGAAAGACCTCGTCAAAGTTTGCCTTCCAGTCGTCGGTGTAAAGCAAGGTGTGGTGGTCAAGCTGTGGCAACTTGCCCTTTACGCCCAACAGCAACAAAAGTGCCGATGGGCCAGGGGTTTTCGACGCCCAGAACTTCTCGGGCATGCTCTGAACCTTGGTGTCGAGAAGCTGGGTTTCGACGTGGTGCAGATCTGCTGTGGCAACGACGAGGTCAGCCTTGTGGTGAACCGAACCAACCTGCACGCCGGTCGCGCGCGGCTTGCCCGAAGCACCTGACTTGCGACCGCTGTCACTTGAGGTGTCGGTGCTGCTGGTGCCATCTGTCGTGATTTTGCTAACAGGCGAGTTCGTGTGAATCTCTACGCCGTGACGAAGCGCGATGCGCTCGATGGCTTCGATGATGGTATAGAAACCACCCATCGGGTAGAAAACGCCGACCTCCATGTCAACGTGCGTCATCAGGTGATACATGCTCGGGGTGTCATAGGGCGATGCCCCCAGAAAGACTGCAGGAAAATTCAAGATCTTGCGCAGGCGAGCATCGCGCACGTGCTTGGCGGCAAACGAGTCGAGCGAACTCAGCAGGTGACGCACAAAGTTTGGCGCACGCTTGATTACCTCAGGGTTGGTGAAACTGCGAGTGTCTTTGAAGTTTGTGTAGAGAAAGTGTTCGATCGAAAGGCGGTAGGTGTCGGCAGCCGAGTCAAGATATTTGCGCAACTTTTTAGCGCTGCCAGGCTCAATCGCCTCAAAAGTTTCGAAGTTTTTTGCAAGGTCTTGCCAAATCGTGATTGGCTCGGCAAAACCTTCGTTTCGAGTTTGGTAGGCAGGGTCAAGACGCACAAGTTCAAGCTCGGCATCGGCGGTGGTGCCCATTAACTTGAAGAACTGGTCGAACGCGTCAGGCATTAGGTACCACGACGGACCCATGTCGAACTTGAAGCCATCTTTTTGCCAAATGTAGGCTCGGCCGCCAACTTGCTCGCGCGCTTCAAAAAGTTTGACCTTCATGCCAGCTTTGGCAAGCAGGGCAGCTGTGGCAAGGCCTGAGATTCCGCCGCCAACGACGATGGCTTCTAAGGGTTTGTCGTTCATAATCAACTTTCTAGAGCGTCTTTGGCATGAAAATGGCGTGAACCAAAATCAAAAGTTTTACATGGTTTGGCACGCGGATTCTCGCCTCAATTAGAGTGCTAGCCGGCGTGCGGGCGATGCGGCGATTGAGTTCTGCAAAAAGACCAAGGGCGGCTGCAACTGCTTGGCGTGGGCGCTTTGGCAATAGCGCCAGACTCGCGCGGGCCGTGCCGAGATCAGTCTCGATATTGCCAACCAGGCGAGACTTGGTGGCCTCGTCGAAGTTCGCGGCGTTGACACCCGGAAAGTATGAACGGCCAAGAGCCTTGAAGTCAGATGCAAGATCGCGCAAAAAGTTAACCTCTTGAAAAGCTGCACCGAGAGCGCGAGCACCTTCGACCAAGGTGGCCGATTCAGCCTCGGTGTAGTTTCGACCGAAAACAAAAACTTTTAGGCACATCAGGCCAACAACTTCGGCAGAACCATAGACATAACGGTCGAAGCTGGCTTGGTCGTGTTCAACCACGGTGAGGTCTTGGCGCATCGAAAAGAAAAATGGCTCGACTAGGTCGCGACCAATTCCAACTTCTCGGGCTGTGCGGGCAAAGGCGTGCACCACAATGTTTGCGCTAAAACCGGTGCTCATGGCGCGGTAGGTCTCGGCCTCAAGTTCATCGAGCAGCTGCCCAGGCTCGGCAATGCCAGCCCCGGCTGCGGCGCCATCGACGATCTCGTCGGCAACGCGCACCAGCGCATAAATGTTTTCAACGGGCTGGCAAAACTCACGGCCCAGCAACTTGGTTGCCCAGCCAAAAGATGTTGAATAGGCAGCAATGACTTGGCTGGCCGCAGCCTCTGAGGCCAGGGTATAAAGTTCGATGCTCGTCGGGCGCTTAGACGCGTCAGGGCGTTTTTGCGCAGCCATCAGAGCCAGTCCCGTCGTTTGAATTCGAAATACAAGATGCCAGAGACAACCAAGATTGACCCGATTGACATCCACAAACCCCAAATATTTCCGAAACCCAAATAGGGAATGTTCTGACCGAACCAGCCGGTGATCGCGGTAGGCACCGCGATGATGGCCGCCCAAGAGGTGACCTTCTTCATGATCAGGTTCATCTGGTTGCCTTGAATCGTCAGGTTAGTTTCGAGCAGCGTCGTCACTAGGTCTCTCAAAGAATCCGTCCAGTCGGCAACGCGCATCACGTGGTCATAAATGTCTTGAAAATAGGCATACATCGAGGGGCCAATAACCTGCACGTCGCGCTTGACGATTGGGTTCAAAACTTCGCGCATCGGCACTGCGATGCGACGCAGCAAAACCAGCGCCTTACGCAGGTCGTATGACTTGCGTTGAATCACGCGGTCAAGTCGGGTTTCGGCAAACATCAGGTCTTCGAGTTCTTCAAGCTCGCCGTCAAGTGTCTCAACGACTTCGAAATAGCCATCGACGATTATGTCGAGCAAGCCCCAAAGCAAAAAAGCTACGCGACCTTCGGTGAGTGAGACGCTGTCATCCCACCGCTTTAAAAGTTGGTTAATGTCAAAGCCTTCATCGTCGCGCACTGTGATGAGAGCATTGGACGTGACGAAAATCGCGATTTCATCGGTGACCAGTTTTAGCGTTTCGTGGTCGAACTTTGCCGAATAGGCGTTGATAAAAAAGTGGGTGTCATAGTGCTCAAGCTTGGGGCGCTGGCGACCTCGAAAAGCGTCTTCGACAGCGAGCTCGTTGAGGTTTAGCTCAGCAGCAATAAAACGCAGATCGTGCTCGCTCGGGTCAACGAGGTCGATCCAAAAAAATGAGTCAACGGCCGCTTTCAGTTCGGGCAGCCGGTCGAGCGCAAAATCGCTCTCAACCAAGGTTGAGTTGCGATAAAGTCGGCTGCGCAGCATGCTCTCATCATAAAGTGAAACCCAGGTCAACCGTTTAGAAGCCCGCCAAAGGTTTAGACTTAAAGACATGTCAGCTGATATGAAACCTCGCAGTCGCGATGTAACCGATGGAATCGAAAAAGCAGCCAGCCGCGGAATGTTGCGCGCGGTCGGCATGGGCGACGAAGACTGGGTGAAACCACAAATTGGTGTCGCCAGCTCGTGGAACGAAGTAACCCCTTGCAACCTCTCACTTGACCGCCTCGCGCAGGCCGCCAAAGAGGGTGTTCACCAGGGTGGTGGCTACCCGCTTGAGTTCGGAACCATCTCGGTTTCTGACGGCATTTCAATGGGCCACGAAGGCATGCACTTCTCGCTAGTTTCGCGCGAGGTTATTGCCGACTCAGTTGAGACCGTTATGCAGGCTGAGCGCCTCGACGGTTCAGTGCTGCTCGCCGGTTGCGACAAATCACTACCAGGCATGTTGATGGCGGCAGCTCGCCTCGACCTTGCATCAGTGTTTCTTTATGCTGGCTCAATTGCGCCAGGATGGGTGCGTCTCGAAGACGGCACCGAAAAGCAAGTCACCATTATTGACGCTTTCGAAGCCATTGGCGCATGCAAGGCAGGCAAAATGTCTGCCGAAGATCTAGACCGCATCGAAAAGGCAATTTGCCCTGGCGAAGGTGCTTGTGGCGGCATGTACACCGCAAACACCATGGCTAGCGCTGCCGAAGCTTTGGGCATGAGCCTGCCTGGCTCAGCGTCACCACCGTCGGCTGACCGCCGCCGCGACAACTGGGCTCACCGCTCGGGTGAGGCAGTGGTTAACCTTCTTCGCCTCGGCATCACCGCTCGCGACATTTTGACCAAAAAGGCTTTCGAAAACGCAATTGCTGTGACCATGGCATTTGGTGGTTCAACCAACGCCGTGCTTCACCTCTTGGCAATCGCTCGCGAAGCCGAAGTTGACCTAACCTTGGCCGACTTCAACCGCATTGCCGACAAGGTGCCACACCTTGGCGACCTAAAGCCTTTTGGCCAGTACGTTATGGCCGATGTTGACCGTGTTGGTGGCGTGCCAGTTGTTATGAAGGCTCTGCTCGACGCAGGCCTTCTTCACGGCGACGCACTTACCGTGACCGGCAAGACTGTTGCCGAGAACTTGGCTGGCATCAACCCGCCTGACCCAGACGGCAAGATCATTCGCGCTCTAAACAACCCGATTCACAAGACCGGTGGCATTGCGATTTTGCACGGCAGCATGGCTCCTGAGGGCGCAGTTGTTAAGACCGCAGGTTTCGACCTAGAAAGCTTCACCGGCCCAGCTCGCGTGTTCGAGCGTGAGCGCGCAGCGATGGACGCACTGACTGAAGGCAAGATTAACGCGGGCGACGTTGTCGTGATTCGTTATGAAGGCCCTAAGGGTGGCCCTGGCATGCGCGAAATGCTTGCCATCACCGGCGCAATTAAGGGTGCAGGTTTGGGCAAAGATGTATTACTCTTGACTGACGGACGATTCTCAGGCGGCACAACCGGCCTGTGCATCGGCCACATTGCTCCAGAGGCCACCGAAGGTGGACCAATTGCTCTGGTGCGCGATGGAGACTTGATTCGAGTCGATATCGCAGCTCGTTCGCTCGAACTACTCGTTGAGCCAGAAGAGTTGACTGCCCGCAAAGCAACTTGGCAGTCGCTGCCGCCGCGCTACACCCGCGGTGTTCTCGCGAAGTATTCGAAGCTAGTGCACTCAGCAGCAACGGGCGCCTACACCGGCTAATTCGCAATCACCAAAAGCTCAGCCTTTTATTTTTGATTCGCTAATTAACGAGGACTAATGTCAACAGAAATTCTCACTGGCGCTGCCGCGATTGTGCGCAGCCTTGAGTTGCTTGGCGTTGAACACATCTTTGGTTTGCCTGGTGGCGCAATTTTGCCTACCTACGACCCGCTGATGGATTCAACCAAGCTTCGCCACATTTTGGTTCGTCACGAGCAGGGTGCTGGTCACGCTGCTGAAGGTTATGCGTCGGCTTCGGGCCGCTTGGGTGTTTGCATTGCAACCTCAGGCCCTGGTGCCACCAACCTTGTGACTGCCATTGCAGATGCGCACATGGATAGCGTGCCACTACTTGCCATCACCGGCCAGGTCGGCAGCCACCTAATCGGCACCGACGCTTTTCAAGAGGCCGACATCGTGGGCATCACCATGCCAATCACTAAGCACAGTTTCTTGGTGACTAAGGCTGAAGATATTCCTGAGACCCTTGCCGCTGCCTACTTAATCGCCACAACTGGCCGCCCTGGCCCGGTTTTGGTTGACATCACCAAAGACGCCCAGAACGCGAAGGTGCCGTTCATTTGGCCACCAAAAGTTGACCTGCCTGGTTATAAGCCAGTTTCAAAGCCTCACGGCAAGCAGATTCAGGCAGCAGCTCAGATGATCAGTGAAGCCAAGCGCCCTGTGCTCTATGTTGGCGGTGGCATTATTCGTGCCGGCGCTAGCCGTGAGCTACTAAAGCTCGCTGAAATCATCGGTGCACCGGTTGTGACCACTCTGATGGCTCGCGGCGCTTTTCCTGACAGCCACCACCAAAACTTGGGCATGCCGGGCATGCACGGCACTGTGAATGCTGTTACTGCACTTCAGA
>CANFKN010000069.1 GCA_947447385.1 Microbacteriaceae bacterium | reverse complement strand
TGTTTCAGGCACACCATATTCATCGAAACTTTGAAAAGAAGTTGGCCCTGTAGCGTAACCCGCAGCTGGTATGTCGATTGTTGCAACAACTGAACCGTTCATATCAACGATTTGGGCTGTTGTTGTGCTCCCCGTTGTCGTTGTGCTGATTATTGTGTTTAAACCTTCACCTAGGGCTCCGATGTAAAGATCGGTTTGTTGAAGTGCACCAGCCAAAGTTTTTTGGGTTGCGAAACTGGCACTGTCGCTGCTGTCGGTGAAGTGATCTGTCGTGATCAGGTTTCCGCTTGTTTGGGTTAGGTTTCGTGCCGAAGGGTCGTAGCTATAACTGGTTTCAAAGTTCCGATGTTTAAAATCGACGGATGGCGGCCCCTCCAACAAAAAAGTCAAAACCCACCCCAAATCAACAACGATTGCGGTCAGTCAAGCACAAAACCCCAATCGTTGCAAATCAGCAACATGGGTTGCACGAGAGGGCAAGTCAGTGCCAGGCTCAGGCTCGGCAAAGCCGGCCAAACCAGCTAAGCGCCCGCGCTCGGGTTCTTTCTTTGAAGATCGCTGGGACAACCGCGAGACGTAGCACACAGGCAGCGCACAGTGTCTGCACGATGCCTACGATTCTTTTGATGTTTTTTTGCGTTAGACCCTAATCGCAGAAGAGGTCAGCAACCTAGCCCAGGTGGGCTAAGGCATCTTTAAATGCCAGATAGGTGGAGTGATTATTATTCGCAATCCCTCAAGTTCTTTGAATTGCTTTTCAAAAAAACTAGCCAGTCTGACCGGTTGTGTCTTTCAGAATTAAAAAAAGTTAAAGTTGGAGGCTACTCCAACGAATAAGCCAGACCTGACGCTCAATCAACTATGTGGCGATTATTCAGACAAAACCCCATGCGTTGCTAATCAGCAACCGCTTTTGCATTCGAACGTTAGGTTGACGCAACGCCAGCAGCTCTTGCGCATGGTCAGGTGTGCTGGCGCTATCTGGCAGATCTAAGGGTTCGTGGGCTAGTTCGGTTGAGTGCGCTTCACGAGTTGGAACCCGCAATTCGCTGGCAGTGCTGGTGACCAGAGCCTTCTTTTGCACATGGAGATGATGGTTGGGGAATTCGGCGACTTGAGCCGAGTGGCAGCGAAAATGGGCCCTCACGCCCGGTTCGAGACCCAAATAAGGTGCTAATTTGCAGAACCCGGGGCAGGCTTTGGCTGCTTAGCCAAATGCCCAAAAAAGAGGCTGCCAAACACCGCCAGACGAGTAATCAACAGTTGAAGAAATTAAACGCGACTTGAAATGCCTGGTTCAACTGCGTCGGGCGTGGAATTAACTCCAAATATTTGCGGGGGGGGGGCGTAGCACGAACATTGATTCGGAATTAATTTCTACGAATTCTCGTCGGCGCGCAGTTGACTTTTCCGTGGTGAGTCTCTCGGTGCTGGTATTTGGCGAGGGCGAGCCGCTCTTTCGAGTGCACGCGGTGTTGGTTTTTAGACCGATTCTGCAGCAGTGTAGGTTGGCTCTCTGCGGCGCTCGCGAAACTTTTAAGTTCAAGAGAGCACCTATTCAAGAATGCCCCTGATCCTCGCCTTTAGCTTCGCTTCAAGAACAGAGACGAAACACAAAGGAGAGGCAATCAGGGACGCATATTCTCGTCAACCAGCATCCTCTACTAGTTGCTATTTTTTGAAGACTCTGCGTGAAAAGGTTGTTGTATCGACATGAAAAAACTGCATTTAAAGCCTTTGAAGAAAGAATCAAAGAGTTTCCAAGACCATTGGAAGATTTGGATTCAAGGAAATACACTCGACGTTTTTCGCCCAAACCCAAAAAAGTTAGAGTCTCTTTCGTTTTTCTCTTTTTGCTACCAACATAATCGGTATGCCCACTCCACAGTAAGCCACAGAAGCAGCGACCGCTAGGTAAACAAAATTCGAATCACCTGCCGTTGATAAACCTTTGATTTGCATAGCCGTAACTATTCCCATGGCGATCATGGCAACCAGCGAAAAGATTCGTAAAAGCTTATTTTTTTTCAACTCAGCTTTACGGTAAGACGAAGGAACTGAGAAGTAGTAAGCAACTCCGCAGGTTGCGCTCGAGGCAGTTATTCCGAGAAAGACCAGAAAAATGTTCATTTTAGTTGACTCCGTTCAAATTCTGCCGTTGATAGGCGCTAAAGACTCTTGGGCTCAGATTATTAGAATGCATGTATTTAGTCTTTCAACTAAAGTGGTCGTCGTTCTTCGGCTTCAGCCACAAAAAGATTAGAAAAACTACCAAGGGCCCTAAGAAAACACAAAATAGTTCGATTACCCAGGCTTGCAACACTAGATTGAAATTACTCACACCTTCAATGAAGCTCGCTGTGAAGATAACGGCCCCGCCCACAAAAATAAACAAAAACGTACTGATTTTCTGAATTTTTTGCGTGGGGCCGACCGGCTCAGTTCTTCTAGGGCTCGCCGCAAAACCGATTGCCGTAAGAGCCATAATTAGCGACCACACGGCATTGGATATGTGGAAGTAAAGTTCAGTTTGCCTGTACATATGTCAAACAGCTCGATTACTGAGTTTGCTGGCTAAGGGTGGGCCCAACTTAGGGTTATTCATTTTAATTCGTGTGATGACTCTCGATTTGGTAACCCTTGGCTTTATTAGTTTTTCAAGTGTTCTGCCAGTCCGCTCCTCATAGTAGCTTCCAATCAAGTCACTAATTGGGTCTACGAAGTTCTTACTGATATTCCCAGCTAGAGCTCCTTTCGATATCGCACTAACTTTATTTCCTACACCTGCTGATAAACCACCGATAATGCCAGCAGTAACAATTTTAGAATTAAGGTCTTCGCCTTGCAAACATTCATCGTTACCGTCTGAGGCTGCCATCATAGCGGCTGTCAACGCCCCAACTACCATGCCAGTTCCGATGCAGGCAGGAACGAAACCTGAGGCGCAGGCCGTCGCGGTTAAAAAAGCGCCAACAATCAGGCTCCCTAGAAAAATCCAATCTGAGCCTGTGATGCACCCGGTGTAGTCGTTTTGGTTGATCGGGTCGTTCGGGTAGGTGTAGGTGGTTTCGTTACCGCCAGGGATCGGGTCTGGGCTTGTGAACTGCCCTGTTACCGGGTTATAGACACGAGCGCCCATAAGTATTAGCCCGGTGGTTTCGGTTTGACGGTTAGCTGCGCCTGCCCAACCAAAGCTTTGCAACGTGCTGCTTGTTATAGGTGCTGTTTCAGGCACACCATATTCATCGAAACTTTGAAAAGAAGTTGGCCCTGTAGCGTAACCCGCAGCTGGTATGTCGATTGTTGCAACAACTGAACCGTTCATATCAACGATTTGGGCTGTTGTTGTGCTTCCCGTTATCGTTGTGCTGATTGTTGTGTTTAAACCTTCACCTAGGGCTCCGATGTAAAGATCGGTTTGTTGAAGTGCACCTGCCAAAGTTTTTTGGGTTGGGTTTCGCCCAACAGGCACGTATTTAAAACTCGCTCTAAGGTTCAGATGTTTAAAATCGACGGATGGAGGCTCCTCCAGCAAATAAGCCACAACCCACCCCTAATCGACAACGATTGCGGTCAGTCAAACACAAAACCCCAAGCGTTGCAAATCAGCAACATGAGTTGTTCGAGAGGGCAAGTCATCGCCAGGCTCAGGCTCGGCTAAGCCGGCCAAACCAGCTAAGCGCCCGAGCTCGGGTTCTTTCTTTGAAGATCGCTGGGATAACCGCGAGAGATAACCCCCTTTTTGGCGCTAGCGGCAGTTTCGCAGGGCTACGAACTCTAGTTTTTTCAACCCACCCTTCGGGGTGGGTTTTTTGCTTTCGTAATCAAATCGATGCAAATTCAAACGTAAATAAGCATTTTGTGGAGCAAAGTGGAGTAAAGTGGGGAAAACGGGAATAATCTCGAGATTTGTACCTGCGACACGAAACATCAGCCACCGAGGCTGAGCGCCCAGAGAGGGGAGTGACAGATGCTATTAGGCACGCACACTCCCAAGCTCGACGAAAAAGGTCGCCTAATCTTGCCGGCAAAGTTTCGCGACGAGTTCGACGACGGCGTTGTAATCACTCGTGGCCAAGAGAACTGTCTTGTGATTTTCAGCACTGCAGAATTTCAGAGCGTGCTTGAAGCTGCTGCCTCAGCACCGCTAACCAACCGCGACTCACGCGACTACGCCCGCGTTCTTATGTCTGGCGCGAGCGCTGAAACCCCAGACAAGCAGGGCCGTGTGACCTTGCCGCAAAACCTTCGAGCCTATGCATCGCTAGAAAAAGATCTAGTTGTAATCGGTGTGGGCAAGCGTGCCGAAATCTGGAACGCAACCGCATGGGCCACCTACCTGGCTGCTCAAGAAGAAAAATTCGCCAACCTCGATGAGGAGGTGACGCCAGGGGTGCTCTAAGCACCAAAGCCTCTGACCTTTGACCTTCAGCCATCGGTTGTGACGAACTTCCCCCTCGCCACAGCTGATGGATGGGGATCAAGGCTCAGAGACACAAGGCCTAAAAATGACCAAAGAAATCAACGAACTTCACAAGCCGGTTGCCCTTGAGCGCACTCTCGAGATTTTGGGTGGCGCGCTGGGTGAAACTGGCGCTGGCAAAGTGCTAGTTGACTGCACCCTCGGCCTTGGAGGTCACAGCGAGGCCTTTCTTGAGCGCTTTAGCGAACTCACTTTGATTGGCATCGACCGTGACCCGAGTGCCCTTGAACTTGCCGGCAAGCGCCTTGAGCGCTTCGGATCACGCGCCAAACTCGTTCACGCCGTATATGACGAGATCGCCGATGTGATTTATGAACTGGGATTCCCCGGTGTTGACGCAATTTTGCTCGACCTAGGTGTTTCGTCAATGCAGCTCGACCAAGCAGATCGCGGTTTCGCATACAGCTATGACGCTCCACTCGATATGCGCATGGATTCCACCACGGGCCGCACCGCGGCCGACGTGGTAAACAGTTACCCAGAAGCAGAGCTTGCTCGCATTTTTAAAGAATTTGGTGAAGAACGCTACGCCAAACCAGTAGCTCACAAAATTGTGGAACAGCGCAAAGTTGCGCCGTTCACAAGCAGTGCCGCACTCGCTACATTGATTGCCAAGGTGATTCCGTTCATCCCAGGCAAATCAAGTGGTCACCCAGCCAAGCGAGTGTTTCAAGCATTGCGCATCGAGGTCAACCGCGAACTCGATGTTTTGATCGACACAATGCCGGCCGCCATTGGCGCGTTGAACCTTGGCGGCCGCATTTTGATCTTGGCTTATCACTCGCTCGAAGACCGCATCGTCAAACAAGCGGTCATGGGCGCAGCAACCTCTTCGGCACCAATTGGCCTACCCGAACTGCCAGAGCACGCACCAACTCTAAAACTTGTGGTCAAGGGTGCCGAAATGGCCACCGACCAAGAAATCGCTGAAAACCCTCGCGCAGCATCAGTGCGCTTGCGTGCCGCTGAGAAGATTCGGGTGGCAGCATGAGCATGGCAGTTCAAGGCAACACTGCTCGGCGCCTCAGCCCTTCGCAAACTGCTGCCGCTCGCGCTGCGCGTCAGCCAGCACTTCGTTTGGTCGTTGCGACCGAAGTTTTCACTCGCAAACTTCTGGGCAAAGCAACCTTGCGTGCGGCTGCCTTGCTAACTGTCGGGCTAGTCGGCATTTTCTTGCTCGGGCTTCACCTCAGCATCTTGATTCAGCAGGGTTCATACCAGCTATCAGGTCTAAAGGCTCAAATGACTGAGCTCACAACCACAAACCAAATTCTTGACGAACAGGTTCGATCGCTTGGCTCAGACCAGAACCTAGCTAACGCTGCTTCGCACCTTGGCATGGTCACGAACGCCAACCCGGTTTATTTGCGCCTGTCAGATGGCAAAGTTATCGGTCACCCGCGCCCAGCTGTTGCCGGCTCTGAAGTTCGCATCGGCAAAAACGTTGTGCCAAACGCCGCGCTTGTTGCCACAACAACTTCGGCCGCTCTAAAGTCAGCCTCGAAGGCAGCTGAAGCTGCTTCACAGGCGGCAAAGGCAGCCGCGGCGGCTTCGGCCTCGGCAGTGACTCGTTCGACAACGCTCGCGAAGGCAAATGCTAACGCTGCAAAGGCTGCGGCCAAATCTGCTTCAGGTGCCTCATCGGGCTTGGCAGCTAAATCGGGCAGCACAAAAGCTGCAAAAACTAATGTCGCTGCCAGCAAGTTGACGACACCAAAGGTAACTTTGGCTTCAAGCGGAATTCCCGTTTCACCAACCAACTAGTCGAGTTTAGGCAGGGCACATGCGCTCAAAATTGCCGGGCAACAATCGACTGGTTGTGGTCATGATTTTTGTCACTCTTGTCGCAGTTGCCTGCGTATTTCGTCTCATTCAATTTCAGGTTTTGCAAGCTGACCAGATCAATAAGATTTCTTATGATCGCCGAGCCATAACCGTTCCTATCACCGCGCTTCGCGGCGATATTGTTGACTCTGATGGCCAGGTGCTTGCCACCACAGTCATTCGCTATGACATCAATGCTGCGCCAGATATCGTCAAACCCATCTCACGCATGGTTGACGGCCAGCTCGTCACACTGACACCAGCTGATGTGGCACACCAGCTTGCGCCGCTCTTGCAGATGAAGCCTGCCGAAATCGTCAAGAAGATTACCGGCACAACCAAATATGCCAACATCAAAAAGAAAGTTAGCGCCACGATTTATCGCAAGATTCTCGCGCTAGATATTCCTTGGCTTTTTTATGACGATGTGCCGGTGCGGGTTTACCCTAACGGAGCCGTTGCTGGCAACCTGGTAGGTTTCTTAGGCTCAGACGGCACACCTCTGGCTGGCCTTGAGCGCACTATGAATGAGTGCTTGGCTGGCGTTGACGGCACAGAAACCTTTGAGCAAGGTGTTGACGGCATCAAGATTCCCTCGAGCACAGTGACGACCCGTGCAGCACGCAACGGCTCCAAGGTTGTTCTAACCATTCACAACGACCTGCAATATTCAGCTCAGCAGGTCATCACCAACTATGTG
>CANFKN010000068.1 GCA_947447385.1 Microbacteriaceae bacterium | reverse complement strand
TGGAATACTTTTTGCCTCGGTCGTGGTTGTAGCTCATGATCGATATAACAGAATCACAGGAGGTTCAGCATGTCTGAGAACATCATCGAACGCCCCGAACTAGACAGCCTTGGCGTCTATGAGTTTGGTTGGGCAGATTCAGATAAAGCTGGCCAAGCAGCGGTGCGCGGCATTAACGAAGGCGTCGTTCGCGACATTTCTGAAAAGAAATCTGAAGCTGACTGGATGCTCGAGAATCGCCTCAAGGGTTATGAATATTTCTTGCGCAAGCCAATGCCGAGCTGGGGCGCAGACCTTAGTGGCATCGATTTTGACAACATCAAGTACTTTGTTCGTTCAACCGAGCGTCAAGCAAAATCTTGGGAAGAACTTCCTGACGACATCAAAAACACCTACGAGCGCTTGGGCATCCCTGAGGCCGAACGTTCACGTTTGGTTGCTGGTGTAGCAGCTCAATATGAGTCTGAAGTTGTCTATCACCAGATTCGCGAAGACCTTGAGCAGCAGGGCGTAATCTTTCTTGACACCGACACTGCTCTAAAAGAGCACCCTGAGATTTTCAAAGAGTACTTCGGCACAGTGATTCCTGCCGGCGACAACAAGTTCGCCGCTTTGAACACCGCGGTTTGGTCAGGCGGCTCGTTCGTTTATGTGCCAAAGGGCGTTCACGTCGAGATTCCACTTCAGGCTTATTTTCGAATCAACACCGAAAACATGGGTCAGTTTGAGCGCACGCTCATCATCGCTGACGAAGACAGTTATGTGCACTACATCGAAGGTTGCACAGCACCGATTTATGATTCAGACTCGCTGCACTCAGCCGTGGTTGAAATCATCATCAAAAAGGGTGCCCGTGTGCGTTACACGACCATTCAAAACTGGTCGAACAACGTCTATAACCTCGTAACCAAGCGAGCAATCGCTCACGAGGGCGCAACAATGGAGTGGATCGACGGAAACATCGGTTCAAAGGTCACGATGAAGTACCCAGCAGTGATTCTTGCTGGTGAGCACGCACGCGGTGAAACTCTATCTGTCGCGTTCGCGGGCGAAGGCCAGCACCAAGACGCCGGCGCAAAGATGATTCACCTAGCGCCATACACTTCATCTTCTATCATTTCGAAGTCGATTGCCCGTGGCGGAGGCCGCACGTCATACCGCGGCGAGATTCGCGTTGCACCTGGTGCCCACCACTCAGCCAACACAGTTCGCTGTGACGCGCTTTTGGTTGACACCATTTCACGCAGCGACACCTACCCAGCCGTTGATGTTCGTGAAGACGACGTAACCATGGGCCACGAGGCCACTGTGTCACGTGTCAGCGACGAACAGCTTTTCTATCTGCAGTCGCGAGGCATGCCAGAAGACGAAGCAATGGCAATGATTGTGCGAGGGTTCATTGAGCCAATCGCAAAAGAGCTACCGATGGAATATGCCCTCGAGCTCAACAAACTTATCGAGATGCAAATGGAAGGAGCGGTTGGCTAGTGGCCGAAGCAACACAAACCGCCCAGCACGGCAACAAGGCCCACAGCCACGGCGGTTATGCCAGTGCGGCCGAGGTTCCGCTACAAACCCGCTCAGAGCGCGTTCGTTCAACTAATGTTGCCGACTTCGCTCCGATCGCCCCGCGTGAAGAGCAGTGGCGCTACTTGAGCGCTTCGAAACTAAACGGCCTCGATGCCGATAGCCTAGAAGAGTTCAGCGGCGACATTGCAACTAAGCACCCTGAAAATGTCGTGACCGCTTGGGTTGGCCCTGAGCACGCAGCTTTTGGTGCAGCAGGTATGCCAGAAGACCGCACCAGTGCTGCCGCCTGGGGCTCAGCAGCAGCGGCCTACTTGGTGACGATTCCAAGTGATGCTGAAGCGGATTGCGAAGTTCAACTCACCTTCACTTCACACGACCTAACTCCGAGCGCAGCTCATATCATCATCGAGGCAAAACCTCACTCAAAAGCGATTGTCATCATTGACCACAAGGGCGATGCCACTTTGGCCGAGAACGTTGAGATTCTTGTCGGCGATGAGGCTAACCTGACCGTTGTTTCGATTCAAGACTGGAACGCCGGCTCGGTTCACACCTCAGCACAGTTTGCCAAGCTTGGTCGCAACGCCAAACTTAAGCACTTAAACATCAGCCTTGGCGGCGACGTAGTGCGCGTTAGCCCTTCGGCTAGCTTCGCAGCGCCAGGAGGCGACGTCGAACTGTTGGGTGTTTATTTTGCCGACAGTGATCAGCACCTCGAAAACCGCCTCTTTGTTGACCACAGTGAGCCAAACTGCAAGTCTCGAGTCACCTACAAAGGTGCTTTGCAGGGTGACGGCGCTCACACTGTTTGGGTAGGCGACGTTTTGATTCGTGCCGCCGCCGAAGGCACTGACACCTACGAGCTAAACCGCAACCTGTTATTGAACGACGGATGCCGTGCCGATTCGGTGCCAAACCTTGAGATCGAAACCGGTCAGATTCAAGGTGCTGGCCACGCTAGCGCTAGCGGTCGTTTTGACGATGAACAGCTTTTCTATCTGCAGGCTCGCGGAATCACCGAGAGCGATGCTCGTCGCTTGGTAGTGCGCGGGTTCCTCAATGAAGTCATTCAGCAAATCGGCATTCCAGAGATCGAAGATCGTCTGAACCAAGCAATCGACCTAGAACTAGCAAGGAGCGCCTCATAATGGCTCTAAGAATTTGCGCAGTAGAAGACATTCGTGTCGGCAAAGCGATTCGTGTGAAGGCTGGCGAACACACCATCGCAGTGATTCGCAATAAAGAGGGCGAAGTGTTTGCCCTTGACGACAAGTGCTCACACGGCGAAATCTCGCTAAGTGAGGGTTTCGTTGGCAAAGACAACACCATCGAGTGCTGGGCGCACGGTGCGAAGTTCTCACTCGAAACCGGTGAGGCATTGACTTTGCCTGCCTATGAACCAGTTGCTCGCTATGAAGTAATCATCGACAACGGTGACATTTTTCTCGAAATCGACGAAGCCTAAGAACGAAAGATTTAAATAATGACAATCTTGCAAATCAAAAACCTGCACGTGACCGTTGACACCGAGCAGGGAACCAAAGAAATTCTCAAAGGCGTTGACCTGACCATTCGTAGTGGCGAAACTCACGCAATCATGGGCCCTAACGGCTCAGGCAAGTCAACCTTGGCCTACACAATCGCCGGTCACCCGAAATACACGGTCACCGAGGGTGAAATTTTGCTCGATGGTGAAGACGTTCTAGCGATGAGCGTTGACGAGCGCGCCCGCGCTGGTCTCTTCTTGGCAATGCAATACCCAGTTGAGATTCCGGGTGTTTCAGTGTCAAACTTCTTGCGCACTGCAAAAACCGCACTTTCTGGTGAAGCGCCAGCCCTGCGCGGTTGGATCAAAGACCTTCGCAGCGCTATGGAAGACCTCAAGATGGACTCAGGCTTCACCGAGCGCAACGTTAACGAGGGCTTCTCTGGTGGCGAGAAAAAGCGCCACGAAATCTTGCAGCTCGAACTTCTTAAGCCAAAGATCGCAGTTCTAGATGAGACCGACTCGGGCCTCGACGTTGACGCACTAAAGATTGTTTCTGAGGGTGTAAACCGTGCTAAAGGCAACACCGACCTCGGTGTCTTGCTAATCACCCACTACACCCGCATCTTGAAATACATCAAGCCAGACTTCGTTCACGTTTTCGTTGCAGGCAAGGTTGCTGAACAGGGCGGCCCTGAGCTCGCCGAGCGTCTTGAAGCCGAAGGCTACGACCGCTACTTGAAGGCCTAGATTGAACGCCATTGAACTAGAGCCGGCTGAATACGACAAGGTCGAAGAGGCTCTCAAAGACGTTATTGACCCAGAAATCGGTGTGAACATCGTCGACCTCGGTTTAATTTATGGGTTGCAAAAGTCTGAAGAAGACGGCCACCTGCTCATCAACATGACATTGACCAGCGCCGGATGCCCGCTCACCGACGTGCTCGAAGAGCAAACGGCTGAAGCACTCGACGGCGTGGTTGAAGCGTTTCGCATCAACTGGGTTTGGATGCCGCCCTGGGGCCCTGAAAAGATTACCGAAGACGGCAAAGAGCAAATGCGCGCCATCGGTTTCTCGATTTAACTCATTACCGCATCACTGTTTTTGACACTCGACGCTTAGGGGTTAGCCCCTCAACTAGAGAGTGCCCCCAGAAACTTTAACTAGTCTTCTGACGCGCAGCCTTTCGCTGCGCAGTAACAGGAGAGTATTTAAGTGAAGCTACAAAACAACAAAATGCGTCTAATTGCTGCCATCGTCGCAGCCGTTGGCGTTGTATCGCTTGCCTCGACAGCGGCTGCCGCTGGCGTTGCTTGGACATACACCGGAAGCACCGGACCATCGCACTGGAATCACCTAGACCCAGTGAACTACGCAGTTTGTGCTGATGGCACCGCTCAGTCACCGATCAACGTTCGCAATCCAATTGAAAAGGCCCTGACGAACTTAAAGTTCAACTATGGCACCAGCGAAGCGGGTATTTTCAACAACGGCCACACCGTTGAAGCCGAGCCACTTGGCTCACCGACTGAAACCTTGACCATTGGCAAAACTGTTTACCCGTTCTTGCAGTTCCACTTTCACGCTCCAAGCGAGCACGAGCTAAACGGCCTACACTTCCCACTTGAAATCCACTTCGTTCACAAAACTGAAGATAACAAGATCGCAGTTGTTGGCGTTTTCGTTAAAGCTGGCAAGACAAACAAAGACTGGTCACCGTTCACGGCAAAGATCACATCAGCAACTGATGTCGCTGAAGATACAGCAGTCGAGCTTGACTGGGCAAAACTTTTGCCAAAGAACCCACAGACCATTCGCTATGACGGCAGTCTCACCACACCTGGTTGCACCGAGGGCGTCAAGTGGAACCTGTTTACACACCCAATCACTATGTCACGCGCACAGATCAGCAAGTTCCTAGAGGCCTACTCTGGCAACAACCGCCCAGTTCAGCCACTTCACGGCCGCAAGATTCTGATTGACAGCACTATTTCTAAATAACCAAAAAGAAAAAACGGGCCTCTCCAATCACGAGAGAGGCCCGTTTTTTATTTGGATGCCTATGACCCCGATGCGATGGCACCCAAAAGCTGATTTTGCAGTTCTTTGATTGTTATGGTTTCTGTCGGAATATTGAAGTCTGCCTTTGGAGCATCCCGAGGCTCAATTTCTGCAGAAATCTCTAGACCAGGAGCCAGACCTGTTTCAGAAACGTTGATTTTCAACATTGTGAGTTTGTGGCTCCATTGGTCTGCCCATATTGTGATCTTCGTGCCACTAAGGGCGCTTGATAGATCTGACTCTTGAATGCTGTTTACAGCTTTAAGTGCGTCGGCCTTCGTTATTGCAGTCGATGAGCTGGCGACACAGACGCGAAAATCATCAAACGTTTTAGTCTCTATGAATCCAAGCAAATAAGCCTTCAATTCGGCAGCATCAAAAGCCAACTCATAGCCCAGCTGGCCGTCTTTAGCACCTAGCTCTTTTGAAACCTTTAGGAACTCGTGCGCTTTTGCCAGGTTTAGAAGTTCATTTCTCAACTCGCTGGCGCGTTTGGCATCCTTGATTTTTTCTTGAATACAAGTAGCAGAAGAACCTCCGACAGCCAACTGCTCCAGTTCAGCTTTAGTGATTTTTACCCATTTTCTCGAAAGCGTTTCTGAAAGGGCAGAGGTCTGCGCCGGCTGGATTCCTGCGAGCGATAGAAGAGAAAGCGCCGAATCGAAATCGCTCAGCTGAAGATAAAGATCACCCTGCTGTGATGTGAGGGCTTCGATGTTCGCGCTGGCATGTTGAGCACCCAGCTCAAGCTGCAACAGTGCATTGACATCAACACCGGCTTGATTGGTTGCCAAGCTCATTTTCAGGGTTCCGGCAACACCGATTGAGCCACCCGAGGCATTGAGGGTCAGGTCATACGCAGGGTTTGGTTGGCTAAAAAGCGAACCAATCGCCATTCCAACCACGGTGCTGGGGGCCTGATATGCAACATAGCCCCAAGCGCCGCCGGTTCCTAAAAGCGTCACCGCAACGAAAAGCGCTATCAAGCGCCATTTGCCCCAACGCCTGCGCTTAGCAGCCTCTTGAGGCTTTGGCGCTTCAACCACCGGCAAGGACTCTAAGTCGTTCTGCGGTGCTTCTGAATCGCTCAGTTTTGGTAGTTCTTTTTCGTTCATGTTCTGCCCCTTTAGGTTCATCCTAGGCAGAAATGCCAGAGCTGGGTTGTCGCATTTTTAGGCGACAGATTAAAAGTGATGGCCCCGTTCTCACTTATTGAGAACGGGGCCAGCTTTAAGAATGTTTGGGCGTATTAACCCTTGACCTTCTTGACGAGCAACCAGGCACCAGGCAAAACGAACGCTGCTGCAACCAGTTTCAGCAGGTCGCCGACCACGAATGGGGTAAAGCCCCAAGCGATGGTTTGGTCCCAGCTGACGCCATATGAGTACTGCAACCATGGCAAACCAAGTGCATAGATAACGGCATTGCCAAGAGCAAAGGCGCTGATCACGCCAAGCGATGACTTAGCCCAGCCGCGTTCGGCCAAGAAACCGACAAGAGCTGAGGCCAAGATGAATCCGACGATGTAACCGAGGGTTCCGGTTAGTTTGCCAGCGCTGTCGAAAAGACCTGACTTGCCTTCGGTGAAAACCGGTAGGCCCAATGCGCCAACCAATAGATAAAGAAACATTGAAGCGGCAGCGCGGTTTGCTCCGAGTGCTGCACCAACAAGCAAAACAGCAAAAGTCTGACCAGTGAATGGCACTGGGCTGGTAGGAATAACCAACTGAGCGGCAAGTGCGGTAAGGGCAGCGCCGCCAACGACTAGGGCGAGGTCTGCGACAAGGCTGCGGGGAACAAAGCTGTCAACAAGAGTTGGTCGGGTGGTCAAAGTTAGTGACATAGTCGCTCGCTTTCAAGGTTTAGTTATAACAACGATATTAGACTAGGAGTTTTGCAGGCCGACTTGGTTTACCTGTTTTTTACAAAGTATTGCGGAGCCCCATTT
>CANFKN010000067.1 GCA_947447385.1 Microbacteriaceae bacterium | reverse complement strand
CTGCGTTGATAGGCCGGATGTGGAAGTGGGGACTAAAGACCCATGGAGCTGACCGGTACTAATAAGCCGATAACTTGAATACTAAGTTTTTATTGCTTGCGTCCACTATGTGGTTCCCGAGATACTATCGGGAAACACAATTGAATAAGAAATACCAGATCTGTGTAACCGAAACTCGAAAGTGTTTCGGCGGCCATAGCGAAGGGGAAACGCCCGGTCACATTCCGAACCCGGAAGCTAAGACCTTCTGCGCCGATGGTACTGCAAGGGGGACCTTGTGGGAGAGTAGGACACCGCCGGACTTAAATTGCGAAAAACCCGCATCCTTATGGATGCGGGTTTTTTGTTTTAACGCCTGTTAGGCTGGAATGCTGACCCATCAAAACAAGGTTGTATTTTTAGTGAATGACATAAAACAAACTGGTGACAATGTAGCCACCAGCGAACTCAGTACTTTTCGCACTCTTCTCAGAATTTTTCCCTATGCCAAGCAGGCTTTGCCTCGAGTTATTCTCGGCACAGTTGCCGCGTTAGGTGCTCACCTATTTGCACTCGCGATTCCGCAATACTTGCGCGATCTTGTGAACCAGCTCTCGCACAACCCGCACCAAGACCAACTATTTTTCGCAGTCGGGCTTGTGGCGATCATGGGTGTGCTTGAGGCAGTCATGGTGCTCTTGCGCCGTTGGCTCGTGTTGATTCCCGGAACCCACGTTGAGGCGGGCATGAGGCGCGCTCTGTATGCCAAGCTACAAGACTTGCCGGTAGCTTTTCACGACAAGTGGCCTAGCGGGCAGCTGCTCAGCCGTGTCACCGGTGACCTAAGCATGATTCGACGTTGGTTGTCGTTTGGCATCGTGCTATTCGTAGCTAACGCGCTCACCATCGTCGTTGGCCTTGCAGTGCTGTTTAGCTTTCACTGGATTCTCGGCCTCATCTTTTTTGTCACCTCGATTCCTATTTGGATTCGCGGCTATCGCTTTGAGGCACAATATCACGCGTTGGCTCGTTTGAGCCAAGACCAGGCTGGCGACCTTGCGACTTCGGTCGAAGAAGCAGTTCACGGCATTCGCGTTCTAAAGGCTTTTGGCAGAGGTGACTATGCCACGGGCAAGTTCGTCGCAGACGCTAAGAAGCTGCGAAAAACTGAGCTCAAAAAAGCCGGGCTAATCGCGAACATTTGGATCTTCTTGATTCTGGTGCCTGAGCTTGCCGTTGGTGTTTCGATGCTGGTTGGCATGGTGCTTGTTGTGCAGAACCAGATGACCGTGGGCGCGCTCGTTGCTTTTCTTGCGACCACAACAGTGCTTCGTTGGCCGACAGAATCGGTTGGCTTCTTGCTGTCGATGACTCTTGACGCCAAGACTGCCGTGCAGCGTTTCTTCGAGGTTGTCGATGCCCCAGTTGGCATCGTTGACCCTATCTCAGCTAAGACGATTGCCAATCCTGTCGGCCGCCTCGAGCTGAAAGACGTGCACTTCAAATACCCAGATTCACCAGAAAACGCGCCAGACCTGCTGAAAGGTGTAAACCTTGTGCTTGAGCCGGGTGAGTCAGTCGCTCTGATTGGTTTGACCGGCTGTGGCAAAACAACCCTTACAGCACTAACCACGCGTCTTTATGAAGTAACCGGCGGTGCCGTGCTGCTAGACGGCGTTGACGTGCGAGATTTGACCCGCGCTGAACTTCGCCAGCACATCGCCATGGCATTCGAAGACGCAACGCTGTTTTCGGCCTCGGTGCGAGATAACGTCTTGCTAGGTCGCCCTGAATCAACCGAAGCCGAGTTGGCTGAAGCTCTAGAAATCGCGCAAGCTCATTTCGTCTATGACCTGCCAGAGGGTCTCGACACCAAGATCGGCGAAGAGGGCCTCAGCCTTTCGGGCGGTCAACGACAGCGCTTGGCATTGGCTCGAGCTGTTGCTGCTAAGCCATCGGTGTTGATTCTTGACGACCCACTTTCAGCCCTTGACGTTGACACCGAGGCGCTCGTTGAAGACGCCCTCAGAACTGTTCTCAAAGAGACAACCGCGCTGATTGTGGCTCACCGCCCTTCAACTGTGCAACTCGCAGATCGAGTAGCGCTGCTTGAGAACGGGCGCATCACGGCGATCGGCAAGCACAGCGAACTGCTGGCAACTAACGACCACTACCGACACGTGATTTCGAGTCTTGACAAGAATGGCAAAGACATCGAGATTGACGATTTAGCTGCCAAGAACAACGCAACAGAGGCGACAAAATGACGATGCACGGTGTAACCAACGAAGACGTTGTTGACCTTTCGAAGGCAGAATCGCGCGAAATTCGTGCGCGCTCGCTGCGCTTGCTATTCAACCTCGTTCGACCAATTCGCGGGCGACTTATCGCCGGCTTCGCCATGGTGCTAATCAGCCAAGCGGTGCGAGCTGTTGGCCCAGCATTGATTGCCTACGGCATCGACAACGCTTTGCCTCAGGCTAGCAAGGGCGACTGGAGCGCCGTTGCAATGGTTATTGTGCTGTTCTTGTTGGCGGGTGTTGTAACCGCAGGGCTTGCTTCGTGGTTCATGGTCTTTGCGGCCAAAACCAATCAGCAGGTGCTCCTTGACCTGCGTCAGCGTCTCTTTGACCACACCCAGAAGCTGAGCCTCGAGTTTCACGAGAAATACACCTCGGGTCGCGTGATTTCACGGCAAACCAACGACCTCGACAGCATCAAAGAGTTGCTTGACACTTCTGGCAACGAAATGGTCGCGGGCATTCTCTATAGCATTTTCACGGCAACCGCTTTGCTCTTGCTCGACCCGCAAGCCTTCTTGATTTTGCTTGGCAGCCTGGTGCCGCTGTATTTCTTGACGCGCTGGTTTCAAAAGAACACCAAGGTTGGCTTTAGAGCTACTCGTGTGGCCTCAGCCAAGTTGATTGTGCACTTCGTTGAAACCATGACCGGCATTCGTGCGGTCAAAGCGTTTCGTAAGGAACCTAAAAACGAAGAGACCTACACCGAGCTTGTTGAGGACTATCGCAAGGTCAACGCCCGCGTGATTCAACTGTTTGGCATCTATGACCCAGGTCTAGTGTTTATCGGCAACCTCACCGTCGCAACGGTTCTGCTCTTCGGCGGCTTGCGAGTGTTTGACGGCACTTTGGGCGTCGGCATCTTGATCGCCTGCCTACTTTATGCGCGTCGATTCTTTGACCCGATGGAAGGCTTGGCGATGTTCTATAACGCCTACCAGTCGGCCAACTCGTCTCTTGAGAAAATCTCAGGCGTGCTTGAAGAGCAGCCTTCGGTGCCAGAACCTGAGAATGCTAGCGAATTGAAAAATGCCAAAGGTTTGCTGCAGTTCGAGAACGTTGAGTTCGCCTATAGCAACGGCAAGCAGATTTTGCCCAACTTCAACCTGACCATCGATGCCGGTGAAACCGTTGCGCTCGTGGGCACAACAGGTGCGGGCAAGTCGACGTTGGCAAAGCTGATCTCGCGCTTCTATGACCCAACGGCTGGCAAAGTTTCGCTCGACGGCATCAACCTGCGCGATCTGAGCAACCACGACCTGCGTCGCGCGATTGTCATGGTCACGCAGGAGGCTTATCTGTTCTCGGGTTCGGTCGCTGACAACATCGCGCTGGGCAAGCCTGAAGCCACCATCGAAGAAATCGTGGCATCAGCTAAGGCCGTGGGTGTTCACGAGTTCATTGAAAGCCTGCCAGAGGGCTATGACACCGACGTCAATAAGCGCGGTGGGCGCATGAGCGCCGGGCAGCGTCAGCTGATTTCGTTTGCACGTGCATTCATCGCCGACCCAGTGGTTTTGATCTTGGATGAAGCCACCGCATCGCTCGATATTCCTAGCGAGAGAGCTGTGCAAAATGCGCTTCGCACCTTGCTCAAGGGTCGCACCGCGATCATCATTGCGCACCGCTTGTCAACGATTTCGATCGCTGACCGCGTGCTTGTGATGCAACACGGTGAAGTCATCGAAGATGACACCCCAGAGGTGTTGATTGCTGGCCCCGGCAAGTTCGCGAGCATGCACGCGGCTTGGCGCAGCTCGCTGGTTTAGGGGTAGCCGCCAAACGCGGCCGGAACCGGCAGCAGCCAAACGCGGCCAGAACCGGCAGCCGCCAAACGGCAGCACAAAAAAAGGGCGACACCGCAAGGTGCCGCCCTTTTTTATTACCTAAATCAGATTTAGTACTTGCTCTTGGTGCTGATTGCTACGGTACCTGACCAAGGAATGTTGAAAGTTGCAACACCCTTTGAGTCAACGACAATCTTTGTGCCAGTGCAGGCCTTTGAAGACTTCTTAGGCTTAGTGCCACCTGTGATGTAATCGCAGTAGGTGCCCTTTGGCATGCGCACGTTTAGCTTGTAGTTCTTGACTGCGGTGTATCCGCCGTTGAAAATGATGAAGTTGCCAGAACCGCGCTTGTAGCTATAGGTGCTGTATTTGTCAGACCAGCTGCCCAGACGACCACCAGCGGTTGAAGCCTTGGCGGTGCCTGCGGCGTCTTTCCAGGCGATAGCGCCCTTGATTGCCGTCCATCGCTGCATGCAGATATATTTGCCGTCGGCATAGTAAGAAGCCGGTGTTGAACCGCCGCAAACCACGTTCTTGGCATAACCGTTTGCGAGTGCAGGCCCAGCGTCGCTGTCACTGAACGCAAAGCCGGTGTAAAGCATCGGCATGCCGTATTGGTTCACGATAGTGTAGATCGAGGCTTGCTGGTATTTTTTGCCAGAGCCATCTTGGTAGGTCAGCGCACGGCCGTTGCGTTCGGTGTCGTGGTTGCTCACCATGGTCACGGTTTTGGTTGTGCCATTCAAAGACGCGTAGGTTCCGTTGATCCACTGCGCACCCGAAAGGTCGCCCGCACCTGGGCTGAAGTAGCTAACCATGTCGTCAACCCAGCTCCAGCCAAAGACCTGGCCTTGAACCGCATATGGCTCGTTGCCAGTGTTGTCAGTTGGGTTCTCTTGAACAAAGAACGGCTTGATGCCGCCGGTGGTTAGGTTTAGGCCGTCTTGAATCTGACGCAACTCGGCGACTGGAATGTGACCGGCAGCATCGACGCGAAAACCAGCCACGCCCAAGCTAAGCAAGTCGTTTAGGTAGGCGTCGATTTTGTCGCGAACACTCTGGGTTTCGGTTGCCAAGTCGTTTAGACCCAAAAGCTCACAGTGTTGAACTGACCAAAGGTCGTTCCAGTTGATGTCAGAGTCGCAATAGTTTGGGTTGCTCGACGACATTGAAGCGTGAAAATCGTTGGCGCTATATGGAACACCAGGGTAGTTGTAGTTGCCAGCACTCATGTGGTTAATGACCGCGTCAACGATGACCTGCACGCCCGCCGCGTTGCAAGCGTCAACCATTGCGCTGAACTGCGCGCGGTTGCCAAGGTTGTTGTCGATTGCATAGCTGACTGGCTGATAGTTGACCCACCAGGTGCTGCCCGAAATGCTGTCTTGCGGTGGTGAGACGAGAATCCAGTCGATGCCTTCAGGGCCAAGTGTGTTGGTGCACTCGCCCTGCAGCGAAACCCAAGGCCATTCGAACATCTGAATGCCCACCGAAGCGTTGGTGATTGGCTTATTTGGCGCGGCAACTGAGGTTGCTTGAGCTGCCGAAGTGGCGTGAAACGCCCCAAAAACTAGTGCCGAACCGGCAATTGCTGAAACGAAAACGCGAATAAATTTCTTCATGCTTTAAGGCTAGCTAAGGCAGATAACAACGGGGTAACGGCCGCCTGTGGATTAAGCTAGAGAACAGAGTGAATCGGCAGTCGTGCCAAGGGGTCGGCTGCAAACTAGAGCAGAAAAGCAGGCATCCGTGTCAAAAATCAAAGTTGTAGGAAAAGTCGTCGAGCTAGACGGCGACGAAATGACCAGAATCATCTGGCAGAACATCAAAGACTCACTAATCTTGCCGTTTCTTGACATCGACCTGGCTTATTACGACCTGTCGATCGAAAACCGCGACGCCACCGACGACCAGGTGACCATCGACGCAGCTCACGCAATCAAAGAGCACGGCGTGGGTGTGAAGTGTGCAACCATCACTCCTGACGAAGCTCGCGTGACCGAGTTCAAGTTGAAGAAGATGTGGAAGTCACCGAACGGCACCATTCGTAACATCTTAGATGGCGTTGTGTTTCGCGAGCCGATCATCATCTCGAATGTTCCGCGTCTCGTGCCTGGCTGGACAAAACCGATTGTTATCGGCCGTCACGCACACGGTGACCAATACAAGGCAACTGACTTTAAGGTGCCGGGCAAAGGTCGCGTGACCATGACCTGGACCCCGGAGGGCGGCGAGCCAGAGACTTTCACCGTGGCTGACTACCCTGAGCACGGCGGTGTGGCAATGGGCATGTATAACTACATGGACTCAATTCGCGACTTTGCCCGCGCCAGCTTTAACTATGGTTTGGCCCGCAACTACCCCGTTTATCTTTCAACCAAGAACACCATTTTGAAGGCCTACGATGGCGCATTCAAAGACGCTTTTCAAGAGGTCTTTGACGCTGAATATGCCGACAAGTTTGCTGCTGCCGGCATCACCTATGAGCACCGTCTAATCGACGACATGGTTGCTGCGGCTCTGAAGTGGGAGGGCGGCTATGTTTGGGCTTGCAAGAACTATGACGGCGACGTTCAATCAGACACCGTGGCGCAGGGCTTTGGCTCACTTGGCCTGATGACCTCAGTTTTGACAACTCCTGATGGCGCAACCGCACTTGCCGAAGCAGCACACGGCACCGTGACCCGTCACTATCGTGACTGGCAGGCCGGCAAAAAGACTTCGACCAACCCGATTGCGTCGATTTATGCCTGGACCCGCGCGCTAATGCACCGCGCCAAACTAGACAACACCCCAGAGGTCGCGGCCTTCGCGGCAACCCTCGAAGACGTTGTAATCAAAACTGTTGAGGCCGGTCACATGACCAAAGACCTTGCGGCGCTAGTTGGCAGCGGCCAGGCCTACCAGACCACCGACGAGTTCATGGCAACTTTGGCCGAGAACCTGCAGGCGCGTTTGGGCTAGTCTCTGCGACATTTTTAACACGGATTAGGGTCAGCTGCGGCTGGCCCTTTTTCGTTT
>CANFKN010000066.1 GCA_947447385.1 Microbacteriaceae bacterium | reverse complement strand
CACTTGTTCTAAAGCCACGCCTAGCCAATCGCTGGTTGTTGCTGGGTGATGCAGTGAATGCCACCGCCGCGAGCCAAGATTTCGCGGGCATCAACGGTTACGACTTTGCGACCAGGGTAGGCGGCGCTGAGCATTTCGGCAGCTCTTGAATCGGCAACTGGCTCGCCATAGCCGCAGGCGATGATGCCGTCGTTGACGACTAGGTGGTTGACGTAGTTCCAGTCAACAAAACCTTCTTCGTCTTCGAGGGTGTCTGGGCCGGGTAGGTCGATGATGTTCCAAGAGCGACCGGCTGCATCGGTTGTGCCTGCTAAGAACTCGCGAATGTCGCGGGTCACTGCAAAGTCTGGGTGTGTTGGGTTGGTTTGACTGTGAACCAAAAGAGTGCCGGGTGATGGAATCGACGCAACCATGTCTACGTGCCCACGGGTGCCGAAGTCTTCATAGTCGCGAGTCAAACCGCGTGGCAGCCAGATCACTTTGGTTGCGCCGATGGTTCGGGCGAGTTCGGCTTCGATGCGCGCTTTGTCGGCGTGAGGGTTGCGACCTGGGTCAAGTTGCACAGTTTCGGTGACGAGAACGGTGCCTTCGCCGTCAACGTGAATCGCCCCGCCTTCGTTCACAAGCATTGAGCTGACGAGTTCTGCACCGGTCTGCTCAACAACGAAACGGCCGATTTCACGGTCGAGGTCCCAGCGCGACCAGTGGGGCGCACCCCATCCGTTGAAGATCCAGTCGACCCCGCCCAGCGCGCCGGTCTCACGGTCGATAACGAAAGACGGGCCGATGTCGCGCATCCAATAGTCATTGAGCGGAGCAACAAAGAGTTCAATCTCACTGCCGAGCATTTTGCGCGCGCGGTCAACCTCAGTCGGGTCAACGACCATGTTCACTGGTTGAAAATCTGCAATCGCATGAGCCACTGAGCTCCAAGCAGCATAGGCCGCCTCGGCCTCTTCAGAAGTTGCGCCCAAGGTGATGCCTGCGCGCGGGAACGCCATCCACGTGCGCTCTTGTCTTGCTGTTTCTGATGGCATTAGCCAATTAGTTTTGCTGGTCATGCTGCTGGTCTCGCTTCGACGTTTTTATAAGGTGAGGTCGTGCGCCACAGCGTCACATAAATCGTGGCTGCGAGAATCGGGGCAACAAACGACGATAGGTCGGCGCCGCTCAGCGCTTCAGAGATTGGGCCGACATAGAGGGTGGTGTCAGCTGACATGACGGCCACTGCCGTTGAGACCACCATGGCGATCATGCCCGGCCAATAGATTCCTGAGGTGTACCAGAACTTGCTGCCAGAGTCTGTGCGGTTCAGCTCGAGGCCGTCATAGCGACCCTTGCGAAGCCAAATGTCGAGACCATAAACCGTGATGAGCGGGCACATGATGGTCACGCCAAGTTCAAGCGCTGCGTTGAGAGTGTCGATGAAGCTTGGGGCCGCAAAGAGCAACCACGACGAGGCTGCAAATGCTGCCGCGCCGGTGATAACCACAGTGAGCCAGCGTTTTGTGCGAGCACTGAGCTCTTGAAAATAAAGTCCTGTTGAATAAGCCACAAGCACGTTGTTTGTGATTGAGCTCAGAACGATCAGCCCTAAGAAAATCAAATAGAACCAACCGGGCACGATCTCGGCAAGAGCGATTTGAGGGTCAGTCATGTCTATGGCTGTGCCGGCAATCGCTCCTAGTGCAGTGATGAGCACGGCAGGAATAGCACTGCCCAAAGCGGTGTAGAAAATCACACCTTTCTTTGATGTGTTGGTTGGCAGGTAGCGTGCATAGTCAGCGCTGGTGCCCCACGAGATTGGGTTCGATGCCACAATCACAAGACCGAGCATGATCATTGCAAAGTGGTCAGCTGGTGGCAGCGCCTCGACTGAGTAGTTGAAGTCGGCGGAGCCAAGAACAAACGCTGCGAGCGCCACAAAGCAAACCGCCAAAATCGCGGTGAAGATTGGGCTGAGTTTGAGAATCGTTGCGTGCCCGAAAACCGAAATCACAAAACTCGCGACGGTGACGATAATCAGCGAGGCCCATTTCACAATGTCGGTGGTTGCGATGCCGAGGTGATCGAGCAGCGCCCACGAAGCCATTGTCGCCAAAGCGATGTTGACGATTTCATAGAACAGGCCGATGAGCACTCCGAGGCCAGCACCAAAAACCTTGTTGCCGCGAATGCCGAACAGTGAACGCATGATGATGACGGTTGGTGTGCCGGCAGCCGGGCCGCTGGTCGCGAGCCAGCCGATGAGCAACCACCAGATGTTGCCGGCGACCGAAATCGCCAGTGCCTCCCAAAGCGAAAGGCCAAGCAGCATCAAACTGCCGCCGATTACGAAATAAAGATAGGTAACGTTACAAGACATCCAAACCCAAAAAAGTGCACGAGGATTCCCCCGGCGCTCATCATCTGGAATGTAATCTGTTCCTCGAACTTCGATGTGGGCGGCGCGTTCTGGCGCGATATGAGTAGGTGCGGTTGCCATGTAAAGCCCCGTTTCATTTCGAGGTTAGCGGGGCCTCGTTGCCACGCCATTAGTTCTAAAAATACTAACTTATGCGGGTAGGCGCGAGAATTCGCTGGCTCGGCGAACCTGATCTGCGCTTAGTGAAACGCCGGTGTAAGCCTCGAACTGCAGGGCGGCTTGAAGTGCGATTACTTCTGCGCCGGTTAGCACGGTTTTGCCAGCGGCACGGCCCGCAACAATAAGAGGAGTTTCGGCCGGAAAAGCCACCGCGTCAAAAACCACCATCGCGCCAGCGATTAGAGCGTGCTCAAATGAAAGCTCGTTTTCGTTAGCCCCAGCCATGCCAATCGGGGTGACGTTGACCAAAACATCGAAGCCTTGCGCTTTGGCGGCAAGTTCAGAGTCGGTCACAAAGTCAAAGCCAAGTTTGGTTGCCAAAGCTTGCCCGGCCGCAGCGTTGCGCGCCTGAATCGTGACATCACTGAACCCAGCCCGTTTGAACGCAGCCGCCACCGCCTTGGCCATGCCTCCAGAACCACGCAGCAAAACACTTAGCGTTGGGTCGACGCCGCGCTCGCCGAGCAGGCTCAAGACAGCCTCAAAGTCGGTGTTCGAGGCTGTCAGAACACCGCCACCGTTGACCACAGTGTTCACCGATTCGATTGCCAAAGCCGATGGCGCCATCACATCGACAAACTCGATGATTGCTTCTTTGAAGGGCATCGAGACGGAGCATCCTCGAAAATTTAGAGCGCGAATGCCTCGCACCGCGCCTTCAAGATCAGTTGTCGTGAAGGCTTTATAAACAAAGTTGAGGCCGAGCTCGTCATAGAGAAAGTTGTGAAAACGAGTGCCGAGATTGCTCGGGCGGGCAGCGAGTGAGATGCACACCTGCATGTCTTTGTTGAGAATCGGCATGTGCCAAGTTTTGCATAAATGCGGCGGGATGAAGAGCCTCGATTAACACGCCCTCTTTGGCGTGTTACCTTAGCCGAGATGAAAAAAAGACAGGCCGCCACCCTCGTTGGCATTAGTTCTCTCGGGCCGTTCCAATTTGATACATATTTGCCAGCTTTGCCAGCGCTTATGCTCTTTTTGCACACGAGCGACACCATGGTTCAGCTCACGATCACCGCTAGCTTGCTCGGCATGGCTGCGGGTCAGCTTTTTGTTGGCCCAATCACCGATGCTGTTGGTCGTCGTCGACCTTTGATTATCGCGCTGATTGTTTTCATCGCGTCAGCTATCGCTTGTCTGCTCGCCAACAGTGTTGAGTGGATGATTTTTGCACGGTTCGCCCTAGGTTTCTCATCGGCAGGCGGCTTTGTGATAAACAACGCCTTCATTCGCGACAACGCCTCGGGCCAAGAGGCCGCCCGACTTTATTCAACCCAGGCAACCATCTCAAGCCTCGCTCCAGTTGTGGCTCCGCTGGTTGGTGGTCAACTGCTTCTTATTGGCGACTGGCACATCGTGTTCATCTTCTTAGCTTTGCTCGGCGCAGTCGTGCTGGCGATGGCTGTCATCAACATGCCCGAGAGCTTGCCGCGCGAGCGCCGAAATGCACTGACTTTTGGAGCAACGTTTTCATCGTGGAGGTTCGTGCTCAGCGACCGTCGCTTCGTCTCGCTGGCATTGACCAACGGGCTTATCTTTGGTCAGATCTGCGTTTTCATCGCGGGTGCTCCGTTTTCGCTCGAAAACGACTTTCACCTAACCCCGACTGAATACACCTACGCTTTCGCGACCGTCACGTTTCTGATGTTCTCGGCAAGTTCGCTAAACCGCATTTTGCTCAAACGATATTCATCAATCACGATGCTTCGTTACGGGCTCATTCATGCCGGCATCGCCGCTGCCTATTTAACTGCGATGAACGCCTTCGGCGCCACCTACCTACCTGCTGTATTGCTTGGTTTTGCTTTGGCAGTTTCGTCGATTGGTTTTTGCAGTGCCAACATCATGGGTCTCGGCATGCGCGACCACGGTGAACGTGCTGGCGTGGCAGCTGGGCTTTTGGGTTTTTCAAACTCAATCGTCGGCGCCATCGTTGCACCAATCACCAGCCTCTTGTTTGGCTTGCACGTGATCGGCGTCACAACCTTTATGTCATTGCTTTTGGCGACGGCCACTTTGCTCGGGCTCTTTAGCCTGCGCAAAGAGGTCGGAGTTATGCACTAAAAAGCCGGGTCTTGAGTTTGTCCCAAGCTGGGACTAAACTCTTTTTATGAGAGTTATTTCTGAGGCAGTGTTGCGGGAATTCTGGGTTCGAAACCGAGGGGCTGAACTGCCCTTGAGAACCTGGCGTGACGAAGCTAGGGCCGCCGACTGGGCAAAGCCCGCCGAAATCAAAGAGCAATTTAGGTCGGCAAGCATTCTTAAGGATAATCGAGTTGTTTTTAATATCGGGGGGAACAAGTATCGATTGGTGGCAGCTGTTCTTTACAACACTCGCGTCGTGCTGATTAAGTTTCTCGGCACGCATGAGGAATATGACCTAATTGATGCACAGACAGTAGAGAGGAACGGTTAAAAATGGAAATCAATCCGATTCGCAACGATGCCGACCTAATGGCGGCTCTGGCTGAAGTCGATCAGCTTGCCGAGGGCGATCCTGAACTTGGAACACCTGCAGGTGACAAACTCGACATCTTGGTCACCCTAATCGAAGCTTATGAGGCCAAACACTACCCGATTGACCCACCCGACCCAATTTCGGCAATCAAGTTTCGAATGGAACAGGGCGGCCTAACTGTCGCCGACCTAGTGCCTTTGATCGGTAACCCAAATCGGGTTTATGAAGTTTTGAACGGCAAGCGCCCTTTGAGCCTCCGAATGATAAAAAATCTGAGCCGCGAGCTGAAGATTCCTGCCGCAACGCTTTTGGGTGCAGCGTAGCATCCGACGTTTTTTGGGCTCGGGCAAAGGGGGAATACCCCTGCACTATGCGCCGTTGTCTCTAGGGTAGGTTCAAAGCACGACAACGATTGAGGAACACCATGTCAGATGAAGCAAAATGCCCTTTTCCTGGAGTCTCAGCAAACCAAGCTGTTGGCACAAGCGGCAATGACTGGTGGCCAAACCAGATCAAAGTTGACCCACTGCTCACTCACTCTGAGAAGAGCGACCCGATGGATGCCGGTTTTGACTACGCAGCCGAGTTCGCAAAACTAGACCTTGCCGCGCTGAAGGCTGACATTGCGACTTTGATGAAGACTTCGCAAGACTGGTGGCCTGCCGATTATGGCCACTATGGCCCGTTCTTTATTCGCATGGCTTGGCACAGCGCTGGCACATATCGCGTGAGCGATGGCCGCGGTGGTGCTGGTCAGGGCTTGCAGCGTTTTGCTCCGCTCAACAGCTGGCCCGACAACGTCAACCTCGACAAAGCTCGCCGTCTGCTTTGGCCAATCAAGAAGCAATATGGCAAGCAGATTTCTTGGGCTGACCTCATGATTCTTGCGGGCAACGTTGCTCTTGAAGACATGGGTTTGCCAACCTTCGGTTTTGCCGGTGGCCGTGCTGACGTTTGGGAACCTGACAACACCTATTGGGGCAATGAAACTGAATGGCTTGCTAACAAGCGCTATTCGGGCGACCGCGACCTCGAAAACCCTTTGGCTGCAGTGCAGATGGGCCTGATTTATGTGAACCCTGAAGGCCCAGATGGCAACCCAGACATCTTGGATTCAGCAAAAGACATTCGCGAAACTTTCAAGCGCATGGCGATGAACGACGAAGAAACCGTCGCGTTGATTGCCGGTGGTCACACCTTTGGCAAAGCGCACGGAGCCGCCAACCCTGAAGGCAACGTTGGCCCAGAGCCCGAAGGTGCATCCATTGAAAATATGGGGCTCGGATGGCAAAACAGTTTCGGCACAGGCAACGGCGCAAGCACCATTAGCAGTGGCCTTGAAGGCGCTTGGACGCCAACCCCGATTCAATGGGACAACAGCTATTTCGAAACCCTTTTTGGCTATGAATGGGTTCAGACCAAGAGCCCGGCTGGCGCAACCCAATGGGTGCCTGCCGATGGCGCCGCTGCCGATGCAGTTGCCGACGCACACGACGCAACAAAGCGCCACGCGCCAATCATGTTCACCACCGACTTGGCCCTTCGCTTCGAGCCGGCCTACGAGAAGATCTCACGGCGCTTTCTTGAAGAGCCGGCTGCATTCGCCGATGCTTTCGCTCGCGCTTGGTTCAAGTTGACCCACCGTGACATGGGCCCGAAGGCTCGCTACCTCGGCGCCGAGGTGCCTGCCGAAGAGTTGATTTGGCAAGACCCGCTGCCAGCAACAACAGTGCCTGCGCCAAGTGCCGCCCAACTTGATTTGTTGAAGACAATCATTCTTGAATCAGACCTAACTGTCGAACAGCTCGTTTCGACCGCTTGGGCATCTGCCTCAACTTTTAGAACCACAGACAAGCGCGGCGGTGCAAACGGTGCGCGCATTCGTCTTGAGCCTCAGCGCAACTGGCAGGCCAACAACCCTGCTGAGTTGGCTGTAGTTTTGGCGAAACTAGAGCAGATCAAAGCAGATTTCAACCACGCAATCTCGCTCGCTGACCTAATCGTGTTTGCCGGTGGCGTTGCCGTTGAGAAGGCAGCTGCCAACGCAGGTGTTGAAGTTGCCGTGCCTTTTATTGGCGGCCGCACCGATGCCAGCCAAGAGCAAACCGACGTTGAGTCGT
>CANFKN010000065.1 GCA_947447385.1 Microbacteriaceae bacterium | reverse complement strand
AGAGCGAAGTCTCGACGCAACAAGCAATAGCCGCTAAGTCAGTTCTTCGCCTATCTAGCTCGAGCTTTTATTACCCTGCCCTAAGTTGATTCGATTTGCATCGAGCCTATATTCGAATTAATAAATGGTTCGAATACAAAGGGGTAAAAGATGAAACTATCAAACAAAGTGGTCGTAATCACAGGTGCCGGCAACGGAATGGGGCGAGAAATGACGCTCGAGGCGTTGCGTCGTGGTGCTAGCGTTTTTGGCGTTGATCTAAGTGACAAGGCTCTTTCTGAAACAGCAATTGCCGCAGGTAAAGGTGCAAAGTTTGCCCATGCAGCTGTTGACATCACCGATCGCAAAGCCGTTGCAACATTGCCGGCTTTAGTCGAGGCTGCCTTTGGGCCAGCCGATGTTCTTGTCAACAATGCCGGCATCATTCAGCCATTCGTTAAAGTGAATGCTCTCGAGTTTGAAGCAGCCGACCGAGTGATGAACGTGAACTTCTTCGGCCCGTTCAATATGGTCAAAACCTTCTTGCCAGTTCTGCTCAAACGACCAGAAGCACAGATTGCCAACGTGTCGTCGATGGGTGGCTATGGCCCAGTACCGGGTCAAACTGTTTATGGCGCATCAAAAGCTGCTGTGAAGTTGCTCACCGAAGGCTTGCACTCAGAACTCATGAATACCAATGTGAAAGTAACTCTGATCTATCCAGGTGCCGTTGGCACTGACATCGCAAGCAACAGTCACGTCTCGATTGACCTACCCACGGGTGCTGATGCTCCAGCAATGAAGATGACAACCGCCGTTGATGCAGGTCGAATCATGATTGATGGCATCGAATCTGACAAAGCCCGCGTCTTCGTGGGCAACGATGCAAAAATGATGGACCTTCTCGTGCGACTCATGCCTGTAAAAGCCGCTGAACTCATCGCCAAACAAATGGCAGGTTTGCTAAAAGACTAGCCTCGGAACAAAATCGTCTTGCCTCCTGTTCGATTAGAGCAGGAGGCAACACTATGAAGAACAACAGTTTGGCCATGATTGCGTTGATTGCATTGGTAGCCGCACCGGCATCGCTCATCGGTTACATCGACCCTAAGACTTGCCCAGAACAAAACTCAGGTTTCATGACCTGCCAACAGGCAGCAGATCAGCACATTTGGTTGTTCTGGGTTCTGGCTGCCTTTGGCGTCATCACTTTTGCGAGTTCGTTTATTGTGAGACTCGTCAAGCGACGCACAAAATAACTCTTTCTTTCGTAATGTAGCAATTTTTGGCTACTAGGCACGTCGCCGAATAATCGGCTACAGTTTGTGCCATGACAAACCTAAACGCATTTATTTTCTTTTTGGTTGGCGCTGTTTCTCTTGCAGTCGTAGCCGTGCGATTCATCGCTAGCAAAAACTTTGGCTTTCGAATGTTTGGAACCGGTCTTGCCCTGTTGGCTACTGCGTTCGCGGTCTGGTCAATCATCGTTGGCACGCACCCCGATGACCTAGCGCCTTGGACAACAATTGGTGTGATTCCCTTTGCCGCAGCCAATCTTTTCTTCGTTGCTGCCGGCACCTCAGACTTCAAGCCTGCCGCTCGTCGAAACCTACTGGTCGTTGCAACCGCCGTGATTGGTGTTCTATTCGTAATTCGCACCTTCGTTTCACCTTCACAACCATCATTTAGCGACACAGGCCTCTTCTATTTCAACGCTCACCCGGCTGCGATCTTGCTCTATGTGATTGTGTTTGCAGGCGCTCTGATGCCAGCGGTGCACGTCGTGACTAAGCACATCGCCGCTGACCGCACGGCAATCTTCACCCGCCTGTTCTTCAACGTGGTGACCCTGTCGGCAGTTGTATTGCTAGTGAGCAAAGATGATGAACTTCAGAACTGGAACGGCCACGTGCTGCTAGCTGCCCTAATCGGTTTGCTCGTGGTGCACGCTCGCAAGAGCCCTGCATACATCGCTCGCTAAACGTTTTGCATTCTTTAGCGGTATATTTTCGAGAGCGTTTTTCGCCACTCGCCACTAGCGTGCTCTCTGTTGGCACAGCGGTTTGGATCACCGCCGTGTTCTCTGAACGGCAGCTTGATAAAACTGTTTTTGCGCTCACAGGCTTGATCGCCCTAACCTTCATAGCGTTCTTGTTGCGGCAGCGCGTTATGGACGAGTTCAAAGATCGCGGGCACGACGACGCGAACTACCCGAATCGCCCATTTCAACGCGGCGCGATTTCGGCACGAAAACTCATCGGGCTCGGATGCTTCGCCTTCGCACTCGAGATTGGCGCAGTTCTTGCGATCGCCTTGATTCTTGGCAGCTGGCTGAGCGTGTTTGCCTACCTTGGAGTTTTAGCGTTTTCGGCGCTCACTTTCTTTGAATTTTTCGCTTCATCTTGGCTAGAGAAACACTTCACCGCCTATTTCGCCACACACCAAGCCATATTCATTTTCTTTGGGCTTTGGGGGTGCGCAATTTATGGCCAAAACAACCCGGTTCATGCTCTGGCAGGAATCGTTGCGCTGGTGGCAATAATGGCAAGCGTTGAGGTGATGCGCAAGTTTGAAATTCGTCGCGACGCGGCTGGTCTTGTGGTTGCTGACACATACCCGGCTGTTTGGGGTCGAAAGCAGTCGATTTGGTTTATGGCATTGGCGACGTTGACTGCCTGCCTACTGATTGCCCCTTATAAAGGCTGGTGGTTTGCCCTGCTTGGGTTGGTCGCTGTTCTCGGCGGCACGGGCAGGGCAAGACCCGCCGACAAAGTGATTCAAATCGTGGTCTTTGCTCAATTCATGACCCTCGGCACATTGGCTTTCCTCTCATGATGAATCTAGGTGGCAAGGCACAAGGCCTTATTCGCCTGCGCGATGAGTTTGGGTTGCCAGTGCCAGCATTCGTCGTAGTGCCGTTTGCCGAATCAATTGGCGATTTCGAGCAACACCGCGCACACTTTTCGTCGGCTATTGCTGCCTATTTTGCTACTGGCGACGAGCAGGCCTTAGCGGCGGCTGTCGAGAGAATCACAGACAAATTGAGCATCAACGAAGACCGTCTTGACCTGGTGCACCAACAGGTTAAAGCTAACCATTGGCACAAGGTGAGCTTTAGAACCTCGGCAGCCGTTGAAGACGGGCCAGATGCCTCATTTGCAGGTCAATACGAGTCATTCGTTGACGTTGACTACAACCTTGAAGCACTTCACGATCACGCCAAGGCATGCTTTTTGAGCATGCTTTCGCTTCGCGTGATTCGATATGCGCGCGAACGCCAGGCATTGAATTTTGAAATTGGCGGCTCGTTTATCGTGCAAGAGATGTTCTATGGAACATCATCTGGTGTTCTGTTCACCGAGAATGGGTCGGGTGCTCTCGAGATTCACGCGGTTGATTCTTGGCGCAACACCGTGGTCGAGGGCAGCGATGCACGCGAAACCGTCGTGCCGCGAGAGACTCTAGAGCGCGAAGCCCTTTCGGCCGCGATGCGCACTCTTTGCCAAAAGGCTCTCGAAGCAGAGGCGCGCGTTGGTCGCCCTCTCGATATCGAATGGTCTGCCAAAGACGGCAACGTGATGTTCTTGCAGATGCGCCCTATCACTGTCGCCCGCCTTGATTTTGAGCTCGACTGGGATTCAACCAACATTTCAGAGAACTACCCCGGAATAACATTGCCGCTGACTTATTCGGTGATTCGCGAGCTTTATGCCGGCGTTTATCAGTCGTTCTTTCGGTTGCTAGGCACGCCAGAAAAACTCTTGAAGGCCGATGAGTCTGTCTTTAGAAACATGCTCGGCTATTTGAACGGCCACGTTTATTACCGCATCACCAACTGGTATGTCTTGCTGAAGTTCTTGCCTGGCAGGGCCAATCAAGAGTTCTTCGAGGCCATGTTGAACCCTGTTGTAACGCGCGGTGAAAAGCCCAAAAGGCAGGGCCGGCTCGATGCCCGTTCTATTGCCGCGATCGTTCGATTAATCTGGGTGTTGCAAACCTCTGAACGTCGCTCAAGACGCTTTCGCCAAAAGTTCGCCCGCAAGTTGGCGTTCTTCAAGGGCTATCACGTTGATTTTGTAAACGCCGCTGAGCTGCTCGATGCTTCAAAGAAGATTCGCGCCGAACTGCTTGCCGACTGGGCGACCCCGATTTTGAACGACGTGAAACTTATGGTTTTTCACGGCCTGCTCAAGAAATATTTCTTTAGTGGCGAAGACCAAACCTCTTATCTAGCATTTCTGCAGGGGTTGAGCGACCGAGCCAGCCTCAAGCCTCTCGAGCAGCTATCGGGGGTTGGTGCGACAATCGCCAAGGCTATGAACAGCGAGAGTGTGAGCACAATCGATGCCCTGCGAATAACGCCGAGTTGGTCTCAAGTGGCGAAAGCGGCAGATGAATATATCGCCGCGTTTGGTTCGCGAACCCCTGGCGAACTCAAGTTGGAGTCGGTTCGACTCACTGACGACATCGCCGATGTATTGCAAATGGCGCTCAAGGCTCACGAATCAACTTTCGCAGAATACGCGGCTGCGCACTCCCCCGGCACTTCAAAACCTGCAGAAGCCTTGACTTGGCCATCGCACGTGCCGCGCCTTCAGCGCCCTCTGCTTCGTTGGGTCGCAAACAACACCCGCCGCGCAATCGATTGGCGTGAGCGTTTTAGGTTTAATCGAGCACAAACCTTTGACCTATCTCGTTCGCTTTATGATGCGGTTGCAAAGGTGTTGGTTAGCGAAGGGCTGCTCGAACAAGCCCGCGATATTTATTGGCTAACCGAACACGAGGTCGATGAAATTGTCAACGCTCACGCTTGGAGCCTCGACGCGAAACCAATCGTTGCCCAGCGCAAAGCGCTTTTTGCCGACTATGAATCAAAGAACATGAGCTTGGCGATGCACGGCGCCGGCACGATTGCTGTTGCTCACCTGCATGCCGTGTCGCCTATAACAGACGCCGACGCTCTGGCCGGCAAAGGCGTTGCACCGGGCGTGCTGACCGCCGAAGTGATTATTTGCAAAGAGTTTGACCCGAACGTCGATGTGCGCGGCAAGATCTTGGTGGTTCACCATATCGACCCAGGCTGGACCCTGCTCTTCACGCAAGCAGCTGGCATCGTGGCCGAACGTGGCAACGCGTTGTCACACGCGGCAATCATTGCACGCGAAATCGGCATTCCTGCCGTTGTTGCGGCTCCAAATGCCACCTCAAGACTTGTCAACGGCGAAACCATCACCATCAACGGAATCTTAGGAACCATCACTCGTGAAACGAATTAGATATATTGGCTCGCAGCTGGGTTGGGCAGGCGGCGTCTCACTAACCAGTCTGTTGGCGGCTTGGGCAGCAATCGCCTTTTTGCTCGAGTCAAACGCCAAGCTCGCTATTGTGTTCTCAGTTGCAGCATTCGTTCTCGACACACTCGACGGTTTTTTGGCTCGCAAGCTCGGAACTGCAAGTGAGTTTGGCCGAATTCTCGACAGCATGGTCGATGCCATCAACTATTCGGTGCTGGCTGCGGTTGCAGTTGAACAGGTATTGCTTCGCGGCCCGCTCGGCTTCGCAGTTGGTTTTTTGATTCTTGCTTGCGGCATCGTTCGACTCGTGCTCTTCACCGTCAACGGCTTCGAAAGCCAAGGCAGCACGCTCTATTACACCGGAATCGTTACACCTCACCTAACCTTGGCGGTAGTGCTGATCTACATGGCGACGCGCGTAATCGATCTGAACGAATGGCTAATTGCGGGCATCCTCGTGGCTCTTGCATTGGGCCAACTTTCAACCGTGCGCACCCGCAAGACCGGCGTGCTGATGTTTTGGATTCCCGCCTCAATGCTGATTGCCGTTGGTGCAGTGATTTGGCTCTAATTGCAACCACCACGCACGACCCAGTCGCTTTGCCTGAGGTGCTAACTCAAATCGAACAGCAGGTTCTTGCCGAACCCGGGCTCACGCCCCGCAGTCGCCGAGCGCTTCAAAAGGTAGCCAATAGTGGCGACTTGATTCTGCTGTGGAGTGAGGGCAACCTTGCAGGGTGGGGTGTGCGAGAGCGACTCGCGCCCGGTGTCAAAGAGGTTGGCTTGATGTTTGTGAAACCAGAGTTTCGCAGCGCCGTTGCGTTTGCCGAACTAGCACGAGAACTAACAAATGACCGATCAACGCTAGTCATGGCTAGCTATGACCCAGCGCTGATTCGCTATGTGGTCGCCAAGCTTGGGTTTCGAAAGGCCACTCTCGGCCAAGTTGCTCTGCGCAGCTGGGGCGGCTTCATTGCTAAGCGGCTTTCAAAAACTGCACGAACCGCGGTTCGCCGACACACCAGCACGGCCAAGCCTCTATTTGCCATTCGAGGCAAGCGATGACGCCCGAAACCCTGCTGCTCGCTGTCGGCTTCTCGCTGTTGTTCGGGGTCGTTTTTGGCGCGATTGAATTCATAAAACGCAAGTTTGGGGTCTCGCCCGAAATCATGCGACGAGTCGCACACATCGCCTCTGGCTTTCTACTAATTCTCGACTACCTCTATTTGCCGCAGGTTGTGTTCGTGGTGCTCGTTGCCAGCGGCGGAGTAACTTTCTATGTGCTCAGCCGCCTCAAACTTCTCACTTCGGTCAACGATGTTTCGCGTCGCACCGTTGGCCAATATGTTCTAACCTTTGGCTACCTTGCAGCCTATTTTTGTTCGCTGCCTGACTTGAGTGTATTCATTCCGAGCGTGCTGATAGTTACACTCGCCGACTCACTTGCGGGGCTAACCGGCACTCTAACGAAGTCGCCTAACAAGACTTGGTTCGGCTCGGCAGTATTCTTTCTCGTAGCTCTAGCGATGATTCTAGGCACCGGCGCAGCTGCAGTTTTGCCTGCTCTTGCGATTGCGGCGACACTCGCCGTTATCGAACGATACTCACCACTCGGCTTGGACAACTTGACGGTGCCAGTGGCTTCTGCATTATTGCTACTTGCGTTTTAGGTGCAACCGGCGCATCAGTGCATCAGTGCTCAAGTGTGTGACAATCGCTAAAACAAACGAAGCGATCAACACCTCAGTCGGCACGCCATAGATGAAGATAAAGACTAAGCCGCTGGTCAACATGCCATCGATGTTGTCAAAAATCGCTTGGATGCGCCCAGCGCCAGAACCCACCACTTGCCCACTAGTCGCAATGCCCAGTCGGCGCTTTATGAAGCTGTT
>CANFKN010000064.1 GCA_947447385.1 Microbacteriaceae bacterium | reverse complement strand
TCGCTCGATGTTTCGTCAGCGCCCTCAGCAAGGCGAGCCAAGTTTGCTTCAACCGAATCTATGCCACTTCGAAGCGTTGCTTGCTCGGCTTCAAAAGAAGCTTCGGTGCGATGCCAAGCTGGCAGTTCTTGAGGTGGCAAAACGCGAATTACGCGTGCCGATACAGCAGCCAAGCCAACGCCTAGACCGCTAAGAACCTGCCCCTTAGCAAAACTCACAATTAGCCCTTCAAAATCTCGGTTAGTTGGCTTTTAACATCATCAATGACCGACTGGTCTTCGCTTTCAACCGTCACGCTCACCGTGCTGCCCGATTTAATTTTCAAACTCATCAAGCGCAAAGCTGAATTGCCTTTGACTGTGACATCGCCATTTGTGAACTCAACCTCAAGCCCGCTGTCTTTGACAAGCTTCACAATCAAGGCAGCCGGTCGGGCGTGCAAACCCACTGGGTCTAGAACAACGACATCAAAACTTTTGTTGGCCATTAGATACTCCATAACTGAACTTTTGAAACGAAAAATGACTTTGGGTTGGTTTGCACGAAATCATCATGTGTCAATCACCCGAACTACTGCATCGATGAAAGATTCGAAGTCGCGAGACTCGCGCTCAACAGTGTTTCTGGCTTTGTCATCAGAGAACAGGTCGATGAACTGCTCAAAGACGGTTTGGAACTCGCCACGACCACTTGCCCCGAACGCCACAAACGCCACAATGTTGACCTTTTGGTCACCCCATAACATAGGCGTGTCATTAACCACGATAGCAATTGTCGGCACGTTGGCGGTCATCGACATTGAGTGAGGCATCGCCAAACCATCAACAAACACGGTCGATGAGAGACGTTCTCGTTCAATAGCACCTTCAATGTATTCATCGTCGATGAACCCAAGTTTTTTCAACGCACCGCCGAGCTTCAAGATCATCTCTTCAGCCGTTAGGTTATTGACGTTTCTAAAAAAGAGCTCAGAACTGAAATATGAAAGCAAGCGCTCACGAATCTTGTTTTGCCGGCGAGAGTTCTTAATCTCGCCAATGGCCTCACGAATGCTCCACACGTCAAGCTCAGCCAAAAGTGGCCGCACATTCACCACACGAAATTTGTCAAACGCAATCGGAATCGTGCTGATAACGAGATCGGTGGTGATTTCATCGGCGTTGAAGTTTGTTGACGTGATCACGTTTTCAACTTCGATTTCGTCGCCCAGCAACTTTTCGATGCTCTGGCGCATGACCAGGTGAAGGTCATAATAAGACGGGCAAATAATGGTTGCTTTGACGAGTTCTGCAGCCACAACCTGCGACTGCAAATAACCACCAACGTGCAGGGCGATGTAAGAGATTTCGTCTTCGTCGACTGAAACACCATAGTTTTTATTGATCAACGAACCTACGAAAACCGCGATGTCGAAGAACATTGGGTATGACGATTTGATTGACTTGGTCAATGGGTTGCGGCTTAGCGAATCGAACTTAGCTCTGCGCACCAAATGCCCGAGGTGCAACGCAAAACGTTCAATGAAACCCTCGTTTTGCAAGTCAACCAAAAACTCTTGTTTGACAGCGCTGATCACCGATTGAACGAATTCTCGGTCACTCTCAGCAGCCATGTGAGCATGCTCTTTAGAACTAGAACTTGAACTGATCACTAGGCTGAGCAGCTGCTTTGCCAAATAAACGCGTTCAGAAAGCCCCAAGTCAATTTCAAAGTGACGTTCAGCCAAACCTTTTAGCAGGTCGGCAACCTGCAAAATGTCTTCGTCAAAAATTTCGTCACTTGCAGGTAGGGTTTGACCTCGGCGAACGCGATCAACGGCAATAGCAAAGTGCAACATCACCGAATCGATGCCGTAACCGTTGATGATGTAGCCGCTGTAATCGAGGCGGCCGACAAGTTCACGCTTCAGTTCGGCAATCTCGGCCAACTCAAAGCGCGCTGCAATGTCATCGAGATTCAAAAACTGAGATTGAAGAGACTCATAGATCAGACCAGAAAGAACTTTGCGAATGCCTTCTTCGTTGCCTTCGATCCACAAACTGCCATCTTGGCGCACAATCGAGAGGCCAACCGACTTCAAAATGTCTCGAGCACGACGAAGGTCAGATTCTAGAGTCGCTAACGAAACGTGCATAGAACGTGCTAGAGCCGCGGTTTCAAGGCCAAGCGGATGCTGCGCAAGTCGGTTAACAATTTGGTGAGCGCGGCTGGTGCGAATCTGCTCGCCGCTGACTAAACCTTCAATGGCATTGTTTGAACGAAGGTTTTCATAAACTTCGAGCTGCATGCGATAGCCGTGCACCGATGATTCGATCAACTTGACCGGACCAAATCTTCGATTGATGTCGTTTACGTAGTTTCTGATGGTTCTGTCTGAGACTTCGAGTTTTTCTGCCAGCTCGAGTGCGCCAAGCCACCCAGTGTGCTCACTTAGGAGCTCAATGAGTTGTTGTTGCTTCTCGGTTGCCACTCTCAAAGATTACTTCGCAAGGTTTTGCACCAAAGACCAAAACTCAACAGTTTCCGTCAGCGCGGAAACAGATTTATAGAAGCAACGCTGAAATTTAGCTGAAGCCCCTGACAAGCTTTCTTTTGGAGGTTCAGTTGAAGAAAATCATGGTGATCTGTGGCGCGGGTGCCTCGAGTGCGTTTTTGTGTCTCGCGCTCAACCGCATGGCGCAACAAGACTCGCTAGATTTCAACTTTCAACCGACATCCATCGAAAACCCCACCATCATCGGTGCTGCCGTCGTTGCTCTTGCGAACCACGTGGCCACCGAAGCGAACCTCGAAGCGATTCAAAAGGCAACCGACGCAATCATCGTGGTTATGCCGAAGAACGTTCGAGGCATGTTTGGGGCCAAAGATGCAATGACCCTAATCAAGCAACAACTGCTCCAACCCTAAAAGCAACAAAACTAAAACTTCGCTCGACCCCGAGAGAAGCAACCAAAATCGAGATTCGTCTCAAAACCAATCACAAGGAGAAAGTCAATGACGACAAATACATCGTCTTCTAAGAGCTTGAGAGTAAACGTTCAGAAATTTGGTGCGTTCCTCTCAGGCATGGTTATGCCAAACATCGCAGCATTCATTGCTTGGGGTTTGATCACCGCATTCTTCATTCCTACCGGCTGGACCCCAGGCCTTGGCAAGGCAGTTGAAGATGGTGGCCTAAACCTTGCAGCTCTAGTTGGCCCAATGATCATCAACCTATTGCCATTGCTAATCGCAAACACTGGTGGCCGCATGGTCTATGGCGCACGTGGTGGCGTTGTAGCAACCATCGCAACCATGGGTGTTATCGTCGGCACCTCGATTCCGATGTTCATGGGCGCCATGATTGTTGGCCCTCTATCAGCATGGGTAATCAAGCAGGTTGACAAGATCTGGGAGGGAAAGATTCGCGCAGGCTTCGAGATGCTAGTTGACAACTTCTCAGCAGGCATCGTCGGCTTCATCTTGGCCATCGTTGCATTCTTGGGTGTTTCACCGGTTGTTACCGCAATCAGCGATGCGCTTGGCAAGGCTGTCGAATGGCTTGTAAGCACTCACCTATTGCCTGTTGCTTCGATTCTTATCGAGCCAGCAAAGGTATTGTTCTTGAACAACGCAATCAACCACGGCATCTTGACACCACTTGGCACGACTCAGTCAGCTGAAACCGGCAAGTCAATCTTGTTCTTGCTAGAGGCTAACCCAGGCCCAGGTCTAGGCATCTTGCTTGCATTCACAGTGTTCGGTGTAGGCCTTTCAAAGGCTTCAGCACCTGGCGCAATCATCATTCACTTCTTGGGTGGTATTCACGAAGTTTACTTCCCATACATCTTGATGAAGCCAGCACTTATCGGTGCAGCAATCGCCGGTGGCGCAACTGGTGTTGCGACCAACATGATCTTTGGTTCAGGCCTTCGTGCTCCAGCATCGCCAGGTTCGATCTTTGCTGTGCTATTGCAGACAGACTCAGGCTCATATGTTGGTGTTATCTTGTCAGTAATCCTTTCAGCAACCGTTAGCTTCTTGGTTGGTGGCGTGATCATTCGTGCAACCCGTGCGAGCGACCTAGCATCTGACGAAAACGGCAACTTTGCTGAGGCACAGGCTGCAAGCAAAGCAAACAAAGGAAAGTAATTGAGCACTCCGCTTATTGAACAAGTAATCTTCGCCTGCGACGCCGGCATGGGTTCAAGCGCCATGGGCGCTTCTATGCTGCGCAAGAAAATCAAAGAGGCTGGAATCACCGACGTCACTGTGGTCAACAAGGCTGTTGCCGACTTGCCAAGTCACGCCCAACTGGTGATCACCCAAGACCGCTTGGTTGACCGCGCAAAACACACGGCCCCAGACGCAGTGCACTTTAGCGTGTCTAACTTCATGATGACCCCGGTCTATGACGAAGTTATTGCTCTGCTAAAAGAACAACGTCAATAAGCACAGAAACCGAGAGTTCACGATGACAACTCAGTTCGACGAATATTTCGTTCTGGCTGGCCACGCTCGCACCCGCGATGAGGCCATCAGAGAGGCAGGCGAATTGCTGTTGAAAAACGGCAAAGTTCAGCCAGAATATGTCGAGTCAATGTTTGATCGTGAACTCTCGGTTTCAACCTATATGGGCAATCATCTAGCGATTCCCCACGGCACCTACGAGGCTGCCAAATATATCAATGGCTCTGCTCTTGCAATTATTCGTTACGACGAACCGATTGAATGGGATGGCGAGCCGGTCAACGTTGTTGTTGGCATTGCGGGCAAAGATGACTCTCATTTAGTTGCCCTAGGTCGCCTCGCCGAAATATTTTCTGAAACAGAAACCGTCGACAAACTGTTAAAAGCCAAAGAGCTTGACGAGTTTGCAGCATTTTTTCACCAGGATGCCGCCTAGTGCGAGCAGTTCACTTTGGAGCGGGCAACATTGGCCGCGGTTTCATCGGCGAGTTGTTGCAAGACGCCGGTTATCACGTAACTTTTGCTGACGTTAACGCTGCAGTTGTTGACCAACTGGCTGCCAAAAAGAGCTACCGAGTAATCGAACTCGGTGAGGGCAGGCAAACCAAGACTTATTCAAATTTTGATGCGCTGAACTCTGCCACCCAGGTCGATGCTTTGGTCTCGGCGATCGCCAACGCCGAAATCGTTACAACCTCGGTTGGGCCAAACATTCTCATGCATTTAGCACCCGTCATCGCTGCCGGTTTAGCTAGCCGAAAGGCAATCGCTCCAGCAGTCGTAATGGCTTGCGAGAACGCACTGAACGCAACAGACCTTTTGCACGGTCACATTACCAACGCAGCCGAAAAATCAGGCTTGAATCTTGCTGGCAAAGTTGATTATGCCAACACAGCTGTTGACCGCATCGTGCCGATTCAGCGCGAGGGCCTCGGTTTAGACGTTGAGGTTGAAACCTTTAGCGAGTGGGTCATCGACACCAGCAAGTTGAGCGCAGCAGCTTTGGCTGCAAATGGTGATTTTGGCGCACTTGCAAACGCCGGCGCTGATCTTGTGCCCAACTTAGAACCTTTCATTGAACGAAAACTGTTCACCGTGAATGCTGGCCACGCAACAGTCGCCTATTTAGGCCAGCAGGTCGGTGCTAAAACTATCTTTGAAGCTCTCGAAAACGCTTCAGTGCTATCTGGCCTGCGCGGAGTTCTAGGCGAAACCGCCGAAGTTTTGATTCGCAAACACAGATTTGACGTTCACGCGCAGGCAAAATATGTTGAAAAAACTATCACTCGTTTTAGAAACATTGCAATAAACGACGACGTCATTCGAGTAGGCCGGGCTCCCCTGCGCAAAATTTCACGCAACGAACGGCTCATTGCACCAGCTGCCTCATTGGCAGAAATTGGCGGAAACCCTGTTCATCTTTTGGCGGCCGTTGGTGCGGCTTTAGTTTTTAAATCACCTGAAGACCCCGACGTTGCTCTGCTACAAGAGAAGCTTCACACCCTCAGCGCCGCGCAGTTCGCCGCAGAAGTTTGCGGCATCGAGACCGAACACCCATTAGCACCAGCGCTGATTAAGGTTATTGAGGCCAGACAGCACTAAGCGCACATTACTGATTTAAGCGCGCTCAGCCAACCAAACCATGAGCGCTTTTTGCGCGTGCAGGCGGTTTTCGGCTTCGTCCCAGATCACAGACTGCGGGCCGTCGATAACCTCAGCGCTGACCTCGAAGCCTCGGTAGGCCGGCAGGCAGTGCAAGAAGATTGCGTCGGCAGCAGCCAGCGCCATGAGGTCGGCGTCGATGGTGTAACCAGCGAAGTCGGCGATGCGCTGTGCCGACTCGGCCTCTTGACCCATCGAAACCCAAGTGTCGGTTGCGACTGCGTCGGCACCGGCTATGGCAAGTTTAGGGTCGGTGAAAACCTCGACCGAGCCACCGGTTTCGGCTGCAATCGCCGTAGCGCGGGCTACTACCCCGGCGGCAGGTTGATAACCTGCAGGGCCGGCAATGCGCACGTGCATGCCTGCGGTAGCGCATCCGATTAGATAAGAATTCGCCATGTTGTTTGAGGCGTCGCCCAGGTAGGCAAATGTTTTGCCGGCGAGCGCACCCTTGTGCTCTTTGATGGTGAGCAGGTCGGCAAGAATCTGGCAAGGGTGGTAGTCATCGCTCAGTGAGTTGATGACGGGCACGGTGGTGTTGGCTGCCATTTCTTCGAGGCCAGCGTGGGCATAGGTGCGCCAGACAATCGCGGCAACCTGACGCTCAAGCACACGGGCGGTGTCGGCAACCGACTCTTTTTTGCCCAGTTGACTGGTCTGTGAGTCGATGATCAGTGGCACACCGCCAAGGTCGGCAACGCCCACCGCAAACGAAACGCGGGTGCGGGTTGAGGTTTTGTCAAAGATCAGCGCAACCGTCTTTGGGCCTTCGAAAGGGCGAGCCGCATAAGGCTTGGCCTTGAGCTCGATAGCTAGGTCAAGAACCTCGGCTTGCTCGGCTGGGCTGAGGTCGTCGTCTTGCAAAAAATGGCGGGTCATGGGTTAGGCCTTTGCTGGTTCATCGGCGATACTGTCGGCAACTGAATCGTCGGGCACAACCTGGGTGCCCATGCCGTTGGCAGTGAAAACTTCGAGCAGAATGCTGTGTGGCTCGCGGCCGTCGATAACTACGGCCTGTGGCACACCGGCTTGCACTGCGCTAAGGCAGGCTTGCATCTTAGGAATCATGCCCGACTCAAGGCTCGGCAACAACGCTTGCAGCTCGC
>CANFKN010000063.1 GCA_947447385.1 Microbacteriaceae bacterium | reverse complement strand
GCCGTGTTTTAACACTGGAATACCCGCCGCCGCACTCAAGATGCTAGCCATTGAGCTAACGTTCACCGTGCCGATCAGGTCTCCCCCGGTTCCGACGATCTCTAGAGCGTCATTGCCCGTGGTGAGCAGCACCGATCGCTCAAGCATCACGTCAACCAAACCCGAGATTTCGTCAACAGTTTCACCTTTAGCGCGAAGCCCCATCATGAACGCGCCCATCTGACCTTCACTGGCTTCACCGTTCATAATTTGCTGCATTACCCAACTGGTTTCGGCACGCGAAAGGTCAGATTTTTGCAAAAGTTTGCCAAGCAGAGCCGGCCAAGTCAAAACAGCGTTCATAGCAAAAGTTTATGGCTGAAATTGCGCTAACTGCGCCCAAATATGACGAAAAGATAACGCCCGCGGGTTTAGTATTAACCTATGTCTTCAATCAATTTGACGCAGCAAAATGCCCCCATCATCAACCGTCCTAGCCAGACCGCAGTGGGCACCATTGTTTGGCTCGGCAGTGAAGTTATGTTCTTCGCCGGTTTGTTCGCTGTTTATTTCAGCCTGCGAGCGAACTCAGGCAGCCTGTGGGGCGACGAAACACCTCACCTAAACGTGCCATTCGCACTCGTCAACACCCTGATTCTTGTGGCATCGTCTTTCACCGCGCAGTTCGGTGTTTTTGCAGCCGAGCGCATGCAGCCGACCAAAACTGGCTGGTCGCCAGTCAAGTGGGGCGTCGTTGAGTGGTTCTTCTTGAGCTTCGTCATGGGCGCGATGTTCGTTTCGGGTCAGGTTTGGGAATATGCCAACCTAATCGCCGAGGGAATCACCCTAGATTCAAACTCTTACGGCAGCGCCTTCTATGTGACAACCGGTTTTCACGCACTGCACGTTACCGGCGGTCTAGTCGCGTTCTTGCTTGTTATTGGCCGCACCTACGCGGTGAAGAAGTATGGTCACAAAGAGGCTGTCAGCGCCATCGTGGTCTCTTACTACTGGCACTTCGTTGACGTGGTTTGGATCGGCTTGTTCCTGATCATCTACGTTCTCAAATAAAGATTCCGCAGCTAAAGCAATAAAAAAGAAAAGTAAGGCGAAATGTCATTTCTAAAGCGCAAAGCTAACTCAGCACGTCGCAGCCCATTTGCAGCTGCAATCGTAATTGCTCTTGGTCTATTGCTATCGGGCGGTGGCTATGCAGTCGCTTCAGGCGCAGTTACATCAGCAAACGCAAACGACCCATACAAGAGCGCGGCTAACATCGCTGCAGGCAAGAAGCTTTTCTTGGCTAACTGTGCAAGCTGCCACGGTCAGAATGCTGGCGGCACCTCGGCTGCACCGAGCCTTATCGGCGTTGGCGCTGCCTCAGTTGACTTTCAGGTTTCTTCAGGTCGCATGCCTGCACAGGGTTCAGGCCCACAGATGCCATCAAAGACTCCTCAGTTCAACGAGCAGCAGGTCATTGAACTTGCAGCTTACGTAGCTTCACTAGCCCCTGGCCCTGAGGTTCCAAGCGATGAAGCCCTTGCAGCTAACGGAAACGCCGAGCGCGGTGGGCAGCTGTTTCGCACTAACTGCGCAATGTGCCACAACGCAGTTGGCGCTGGTGGAGCTCTAACCGAGGGCAAGTATGCCCCAAACCTAATGGCGGCAGAGCCAAAGGAAATTTATGAGGCAATGATTACTGGCCCACAGAACATGCCGGTTTTCAGCGACGCTAACCTCACACCAACCGACAAAAAAGACATCATCACCTACCTAACCTATGTTCAAGAGCACAAGTCACCTGGTGGCTACGAGCTTGCCAACCTAGGCCCAGTAGCTGAGGGACTATTCGCATGGATCTTCTTGTTAGGTCTAATCATTGGCATCACAATCTGGCTCGGCGCGAAGTCAAACTAATCAGCTTCGAAGAAATCCAAAGATTTAAAAACTTTCAACTAATAGGGAGTATCTAAGTGAGCGACAACTCTAATGGCCTTGTGCCTAGCTCAGGCGAGTCAGACGAATACGCATACAGCGCAGGCGCCGGTCTTGTACTAAGCGACGCAATTGCCGACCCTGGAATCGAACCACACCGCGTTCGCATGACAGACAAGAGCGTCAAGCACGAAAAGGCAGCAGAACGTCAGGTCTCTGCCATGTTCGTGATTTCGATTCTTGGCAGCATTTTTGCCATTTTTGCTTATTTCTTCTGGCCGCTAGACGAGGCTAACCTCGACGCTGTTCGCATCAACACAATGTTCTTGGGCCTAGGTATCACACTTGGTCTCTTTGGCATCGGCTTTGGTGCTGTTCACTGGGCAAAGACCCTCATGCCAGACGCTGAAGTTTCAGAAGAGCGCCACCAGACTCGTGGCACCGAAGAGAACCGTGCACGCGCCATTGAAATCATCAAGCTCGCTGACAGCGAGTCAGGTTTCTCACGTCGCAAGTTGATTCGTCGCACAATGTATGGTGCTCTCGCTTTGTTCCCGCTGCCAGCAATCGTGTTCTTCAAAGACATGACCACCGAGGCAAACCCAGTTGAAAAGCTCCGTCACACCATGTGGCAAGCAAACAAGCGCCTCGTTCAGGACCCATCAGGTGTTCCAATCAAGGCTGCCGACGTAACCGTGGGCTCAGCTTTTCACGTGATTCCTGAGGGTTTGAACGAAGCCGACCACATGCTCGAAGAGAAGTCAAAGGCAGCCGTTCTCTTGGTCCGTCTAGACCCTGCAGACATCCACAGCGCAAAAGAAGCCGACTGGGGCTATGAAGGCATCGTTGCCTACTCAAAGATTTGCACCCACGTTGGTTGCCCGGTTGCTCTATATGAGCAACACACCCACCACCTACTCTGCCCATGCCACCAGTCAACATTTGACATTACAAACGACTGTGCAGTTGTCTTTGGCCCAGCAACTCGCGCCTTGCCGCAGCTCAAAATCGGCATCGACGCAGAAGGTTACCTAATCGCCAAGGGCGACTTCGAAGAACCTGTTGGCCCTAGCTTCTGGGAACGAAAGGCAAACTAATGACCACCGCTACTAACACTCAGAAAAAGGGCGGCTTCTTAGCTGGAACCGCAAACTACCTTGACGAGCGTGTCGGTGTAGCCGGCATTCTTAAGGAGTTCGGTCGCAAGATCTTCCCTGACCACTGGTCATTCATGCTCGGTGAAGTTGCACTCTATAGCTTCGTCGTTTTGTTGATCTCGGGAACCTTCCTCACATTCTTCTTTCAGCCAGCAATGACCCCTGTCATTTATGACGGTGTCTATGGCCCACTGAAGGGCGCTGAGGTTTCAGTTGCCTACGCTTCGACCCTCGACATCTCATTTGAGGTTCGTGGCGGTCTGCTAATGCGCCAGGTTCACCACTGGGCCGCCCTGTTGTTCGTGGCAGCTGCTGGTTTGCACATGCTTCGCGTGTTCTTCACCGGTGCATTCCGCAAGCCACGCGAGATCAACTGGGTTGTTGGCTTTATGCTTTTCGTTCTCGGCATGGCTGGCGGTTTCACCGGTTATTCACTACCTGACGACCTTCTATCGGGTAACGGTCTTCGCATCATCGACGGCATGATCAAGGGCCTACCGGTTGTCGGCGCTTATGTTTCATCGCTACTCTTCGGTGGCGAGTTTCCAGGCGAGAACATCGTTGCACGCCTTTACAGCCTTCACATCATGTTGATTCCTGCGCTGATTTTGGTCTTCGTGGCAATCCACTTGTTCATGGTTGTAATCCACAAGCACACTCACTACTCAGGCCCAGGCAAGAAAGACACCAACGTTGTTGGTTACCCTCTAATGCCGGTTTATGTAGCAAAAGCTGGTGGCTTCTTCTTCTTGGTGTTCGGCGTGATCATGGTCATCGCTGCAAACTTCACCATCAACCCGGTCTGGAACTACGGTGGCTATGACCCATCACCCGTTTCTGCAGGTACTCAGCCTGACTGGTACATTGGCTGGCTTGACGGTGCGCTTCGCTTGGCACCAACTCACCTTGAGGTAGTTGACTGGGCCGGAAACACCTGGTCATGGAACATTTTGTTGCCGATGATCGTTGGCATCGCATTCTTGGTTGTTGTAGCGGTTTACCCATTCTTTGAAGCATGGGTAACCGGCGACAAGCGTGAACACCACGTGCTTGACCGCCCCCGCAACGCTCCTACCCGCACTGCAATCGGTGCTGCTGGAGTCACTTTCTATGCAGTTCTCTGGGCTGGCGCTGGCACCGACCTCATTGCAACCAACTTTGCAATGTCGTTGAACCAGGTTCTAACCTCGATTCAGATCTTGCTAATCGTCGCTCCGATCGTTGCATTCTTCATCACCAAGCGTGCTTGTTTGTCATTGCAGCGTAAAGACCGCGAGATTGCCCTACACGGTCACGAATCAGGTCGCATTATTCGTTTGCCACACGGTGAGTTCGTGGAGGTTCACGAGGCTGTTGACGCCTTCGAGCTCTACACGCTGACCGATTACAAGACCTACCGCCCAGTAGCTGCCACAGCAAACAGCAAGGGTCGCATCACCTTCAGTTCACGTGCACGTGCTGCTTGGTCACGCTTCTTCTTCGAAGACCGCGTTGAGCCAGTAACTCAAACCGAGCTAGCAGCTGCGCACCACGACCACGGTCAGGTTGAAGGCGGCCACTAAGCCCCCCCGAACTCAGCAACAGCTTCAACCAAAAAGGCCCTCAGCTCATCGCTGAGGGTCTTTTTGTTGCCTCAGCATCTCAACGTGTCACTCCCCTGCTTTTGCTGCCCTAGTCGCAGTAAACGTAATGCCACCGCTTCAAACATCAGGTGCACCCCACATCATGGCCGGCTGGCGGGTGCGCCTCGCAGTTACGCCGGTTTGAGGTAGTCGTGTAACGGAGTCACGATCCGTTACAAAGCCCGCATTCCGCCTCACGGAGGCACTTATGGACGCAAAACGTCTGTGCCGGACTGCTAATGGAGCTAAACCCTTATCTACGGATGCCTTACAGAGGAGGGTGATCAGCGCAAAAAAGGTGCCCCAGCCGAAGCCGGGGCACCTTTGAGGTTTTGTTGAGACTGACTAGTGAGCGTTTACGCCTGAGTAGTACTCATAAACGAAGCGAACTAGCGAAATCAATGCGATTGGGAAAGCGATGAAGAACAACCACCATCCGATTGCAAGTGAAGCGAAGGCTAGTGCACAACCGATGCCAAGAAAGAATGGCCACCAGCTCCACGGGCTAAAGTGACCCTGCTCGAAGTCTCCGTCTTCAACTTCAGCATCAAGGCGATCTTCAGGAGCGATGCCTTGGTTTTTCGCTGCACTCCCTAGGTAGTAGGCGATGAAAATCGAAAGGAATACGAGCATTGCAATAGCTGCTGAGCCAATCACTTCGATCTTGCCATAGCTGACCCAGTTCCAGACCACATAGCCTGCTGCGTCAAGAACATAAAAGACGGCGAGTAGCCAAAAGAGGCGTGCGTTAGTTTTCACGTGTGATTAGCCCTTCTGTGCAATCGCTGCTTTAGCTTCTGGTGAAGCTGCTTCTGGGTGGTTCAAATCGAATGCTGGTGACTCTGAACGAACACGTGGCATTGATGTGAAGTTGTGACGAGGGAACGGTGTGCCGGTTGCCCATTCGAGTGAGCGGCCGTAGCCCCATGGGTCATCCAAGGTAACGATCTTGCCCTTGCGAGCGGTGATCCAGACGTTCCACAGGAACGGAATCATTGATAGACCAAGAATCAACGAACCGATTGTCGAGATTAGGTTGAAGTCTGCGAAGCCGTCACCAACGAGGTACGAAGCGTAACGACGTGGCATGCCCATTACACCTAGCCAGTGCTGAATCAAGAATGTGGTGTGGAAACCGATGAATAGCAACCAGAAGTGAACCTTGCCAAGTGCTTCGTTGAGCATGCGGCCGGTCATCTTTGGCCACCAGAAATAGAAGCCTGCGAACATCGCGAACACCACTGTGCCGAACACTACGTAGTGAAAGTGTGCGACTACGAAGTAGCTGTCTGAGAGGTGAAAGTCAAGGGTTGGTGAAGCCAAGATAACACCGGTCAAACCACCAAAAATGAAGGTAGTCAAGAAGCCGATGGCAAAAACCATTGGGGTTTCGAAGGTAACTGAGCCCCTCCACATGGTGCCGATCCAGTTGAACACCTTCACGCCGGTAGGAACCGCAATCAACATGGTTGTGAATGCAAAGAACGGCAAAAGCACTGAACCGGTCACATACATGTGGTGCGCCCAAACGGTCATCGAAAGAGCTGCGATGGCGATTGTTGCATAAACCAAGGTCTTGTAACCAAAGATCGGCTTGCGGCTGAACACAGGGAAGATTTCAGAAACGATGCCGAAGAAAGGCAAAGCCAAGATGTAAACCTCTGGGTGGCCGAAGAACCAGAACAGGTGCTCCCACATCATGGCGCCGCCGTTGGCAGGGTCAAGTAGGTGCGCGCCGAACTTGCGGTCAGCTCCCAGAGCAAACAGGCCAGCAGCGAATGGAGGGAAGCACATGATGACCAAAATTGAGGTAACCAAGGTGTTCCAGGTGAAGATTGGCATGCGGAACATGGTCATACCAGGTGCGCGCATGGTCAAAATTGTTGTGATGAAGTTCACACCACCGAGAATGGTGCCGAAACCACTAAGTGCAAGGCCAAACACCCAGAGGTCTCCACCCATTCCTGGCGAATAAGTTTCGCTTGATAGCGGTGAATAGGCAAACCAACCGAATGAAGCGGCACCCTGAGGTGTAAAGAAGCCCGCTACTGCGATGAATGAACCGAAGAAATAGAACCAGTACGCAATGGCGTTTAGACGAGGGAAAGCAACGTCTGGCGCACCAATCTGAACCGGCATCAATACGTTTGCGAAACCAGCAAAAAGCGGGGTTGCAAACATGAGAAGCATGATTGTGCCGTGCATTGTGAAGAGCTGGTTGTATTGCTCTTTAGTTGCGACGATTTCAAGACCCGGCTGGGTTAGCTGAGCACGAATCACCAATGCCATGATTCCACCGATGATGAAATAGGCGAATGATGTCATCAGGTAGAGGTAACCGATTTTTTTGTGGTCGGTTGTGGTCAACCAGTTGATCAAGTGACGACCCTTAGGCTGGCGCACTTTGCTTGCTGAATATTGAGGCGCGGTAGCGGTAGTCATTGGTTGTTATCCGTTCACTTTGCTTGCAGCTGGGTCATTGTTGCCTGAGACATTGCGGTCTAGGGTCTCGTCGGTCAAGATGTCGCCAACAAAACCCTT
>CANFKN010000062.1 GCA_947447385.1 Microbacteriaceae bacterium | reverse complement strand
GCGGTATTCATTTTGGTGACTAACCCTTGCGATGTGCTGGCAACCGCCGCGGTCAAGTTCAGCGGGTTGCCTGCCTCACGTGTCTTTTCATCGGGCACTGTGCTCGACTCATCGCGCTTGCGCTGGTTGCTGGCCGAGCGTGTGGGCGTTGCCACCTCGAGCGTTCACGCCATGATCATCGGCGAACACGGCGACAGCGAGTTCGCGCTCTGGTCTCAGTGCCGCATCGGCCCTGTGCCACTGGCCGACTTCGCGCCCGTCGACCAACCACCACTATCGGCTGGTGAACTAGAACAAATCGCGATGGATGTTAAGAATGCCGCCTACAAGGTAATCGAAGGCAAGGGTGCGACGAACTATGCCATCGGTCTGTCAGGTGCTCGCATCGTCGAGGCCATTCTGCAAGACCAAAAGGCCATCTTGCCCGTGAGCTCAGTTCTTCACGACTATGCCGGAGTCTCTGGCGTGGCCCTGTCGGTGCCAACAGTTTTGGGTGCCGGCGGCATCGAACGCGTTATCGAGGTGCCGATGAACGCCGAAGAGAAGCTCAAGTTCAAAGCTTCGGCAGCCGCGGTTGCTCACAGCCTCAAGACGCTGGGTTTTAACTAGCCAAGAATTCGCCGAAATCAGCAAAATACCGCTGAAAACCTTGATTTCTTGCCCTTGCGAACCTAAGATTGACTCAAATCAGCAAAAAACCGCTGATTGAGAGGTGAATCGATGTTCGTTGTCAGCCCAGAGGCCTTGGCTGCCGTGGTTCGCGCGCGTCGCAAAGATTTGGGTCTAACGCAGGCAGATCTGTCTGATGCCACTGGCATCTCGACACGAGCGATCTTTGACCTTGAGAATGGCAAAGCCTCGATCAGCTTTAAAAACCTGTTGCTGATTCTTGAAGTGCTGGGCCTTGAAGTTGACGTTGAGGTCAAACGCAATGGTTGAACCCGTCGCGCACATCTATAAACAAGGTGAGTTCGCTGCCGTCTTTAGCAACGTGAGTGGCAATGTGCGCTTCGACTACTTGAGCGATTACATCACGCTGGGCAAACCTGCCATCGCCACGAGCCTGCCGCTAGGCAGCGGGCCGATTGTCTTGGCGAATGGTGCAGCCCCGGCGTTCTTTGCCGGGCTGCTGCCCGAAGGGCCGCGGCTGCTAGCAATGCGCAGCCGCATCAAAACCTCGCTAAACGATGACGTTGGATTATTGCGTGAGATAGGTGAAGACCTGATTGGCGACGTGCAGGTTCTTGCGCCAGGTGCCGACCCAAAACTTGAGCGCGAGGTTTTGCAGCTGCCGACAAAGAGCGAAGATCTCGATTTTGCCCAGATTCGCCAAGATGTTTTTGGCTCGCGAGCGAGCGGCCTGCCGGGTGTGCAAGACAAGGTTTCTAGCCGAATGATGAGCGCGCCAGCGAAGACCGCCGGCATCGACTACATGCTCAAGTTGAACCCAGCTGCCGCGCCGTTCGCCGTCGAAAACGAACACTACTTTCTTGGCTTAGCTAACGACTGTGGCTTGGCAACCGCTGACTTCAGCCTGCTGACCGACAAAAACGGTGAACATGCACTGCGCCTAAAACGCTTCGACCGAATCTATCGCCACCCCAAAACCACTCGTCTTGCCGCTGAAGATGGTTGTCAGGTAATGGGTCGGTACCCGAGTGAAAAATACAACTCGGATTTTCTCGACGTCGCAAACGCACTTATCGAGCGGTGCCCTTCACGGGTTGCGGCAGCCCTGAGTCTTTTCAGGCAACTCGTTTTCAACTGGTTGATTGGCAACGGTGATGCCCACGCCAAAAACTTTTCGATTTTGATGACAGAGGCGGGCGAGTGGCGGGTTTCACCGGCCTATGACTTGCTCTGCACGAGGTTTTATGACGACCGCAACATGGCGTTGCCGTTGGCTGGCAAAGCAGAGGGTTGGTCGCGCGCGTTGCTGTTAGACGCTGCCGCCGAGTTAGGCCTAAACGAGGTTATGGCAATCAAGGTGATTGACAAGCAACTTGCGGTGTTGTCGAATCTGCCCGAAGACATTCTTGGGGGAGCCCTGCCATTTGCCAGGCACCTCAACATTGACGTTGCCGGGTTTCTAAAGAAACGGGCTCGGGCAATTTCTTAGCTTGCGCTCACACTGGCTCGCACACTGGATCTCATCGCTGAACTCTTGCCAGCTTTGATCGCACCTGTGTACAACCAAAGTCGCTTGATGATGCGACCGCGTAGGTTAAATCGAAAAGCTGTTGAATGAGATTTTCGCAAAATCTTGCTGCTCTAAGTATCTAAAGTGATGATCCCGCAGAACTAACCAGATTGTCGATGGCTTTAGCAAAATTTTGCGAAAACTTCAAAGACCGAAAAAAAGGGTTAAAAAATTGCTGATACAGAGTGGCGCAACCATAGCCGAGTTTGTGACTTTAACTCGCCGAAGCCGACTGATAACTCAGAAGCAGCTCGCTCGAGATTCTCGAGTCTCGCCAAGAACAATATATGCAATCGAACACGGCGATGAGTCGGTCTCGTTTGCAACGATTCTGCGGGTTCTCAGAATCTTGAATTTTGATTTAGAAATCGTTTACGACGGCGGACCGAGTGGCGGTAGAGGCAAAATTGCAAAGATTAGAAGTTCGAACAAAGTTCGAACAATCAGAAAACCACCTCGTGCGCGCAAACCCAAAGAACCGCCAGCGTGGATGTCACTCGCCGCCGAATTCGATGCCAAGAAAAACAAATCGAACGGGCCCTGGCCTGAATCGAAATCGACCTAAAAAAATCGGCACCATAACAATTGGGCGAAACCACTCACGCGTGTAGCCCTTTAAGGCTACGCTTCAAATAGATATCGAGGGGCAAACGATATACTGGTTGCGATAAGGCAACTTGCAAGTTTTATTTGGGGGATCACATGGTCGAAATCGCACTTTATGATGCGAGAGATGCAGTTGGCGTTGACAAAATCGAAGGCCAACCGGTGCGCGTGCACGTAGGCAAGAACCACAACTCAGGTCACATCGCAGAAGCTCTGCGCAACCATGGGTTAGACGAATACGCCGATGAAGCTGTGCGTCTCTATAGCGATGATTCGATTCGCCGAAAGTTTGATCACCAGGGTGAATACGTTTTGATTACAGCCGAAGAGCCAGGCTTCTAAAGAGCGTTTAGCGCTTTTAGCAAAGTCTCGGGTGAGACTTTCAAGGCGGTGCAAAGCGGGCCGATTACGTCAATCGATGGGCGCTGTTGGCCGTTGAAATATTTGCTGAGGGTTCCCTTGTTGATTCCTGAAACCTCGGCCAAGCGAGTCAGTGTTCCAAGCTCAGCAACATCAAGTTGATGCGCGAGCCATTCGGCACTGGTCTGGGTGGGCATGGCTCTAATTTACCTTCATTAACCTTGCTTGGGTATAGTGTTGCTCATAAGCAACGCCACACGTGAAAGAGCACGGGTTTTGCTAGTTGGGGGCAGGGTTGCAAGCCCTGCTAGGTGCATTAGCGCCATCGAGTTCAGCCGAGCTGCAAAGCAACGGCACGCACCGGGGCCCCATCGGCTCCGGTGAACTTGATGGGCAGAATGCTAATCAGCGGTTCGTCAAAGTCGATTGCCTCGAGGTTGGTTAGGTTCTCGCAGATGATTCCGCCAGCTTTGGCAATCAGGTGATGGCTGTCAAAGTCACCTCCTGGGTGCGTGGCATCAGGGGTTTCGTCGATGTTCAAAAAGTCAACGCCAAAAGTGCGTATTCCCTGATCGAGCAGGTGCTGGCAGGCATCCGACGTTAAAAATGGGTTGTCAAAATAAGCTTCGCTTTGCCACAAGCGGCTGAAACCGGTGTGAAAAATTACGATGTCGCCAGCCACCGCGTGAGCAACCTGCGGCTCAATGAGCGCCCAAGTGATTGGGGTGCGAGCGGCGATGCCGCGCAGGTCAACGATGATTCCGCGACCGATGAAATGGCCCAGAGGCACTTCATCGATGCGCTCGGTGTTGTCGTCAAAGTGGTAGGGCGCGTCAACGTGAGTGCCCGATTGCGAACCCATGGTCACGTTAAGCAGGTTGAAACCGTCGCGCGCAACAGTGCTGTGCGGTTCGAAACGCACGACCGGGTCGCCGGGGTAAACCTGAGTTTGGGCATCAACCGGGTGTGAAAGGTCAACAATTTTGGTGATTCGCATGAGATAACTGTTGCACAACAGCGCACACTTTGCGCCTCAATGTAACGTCTGGGTAAACGCTGAAGGTTTAGAATCAAGTAACTTCAATGTCGAAGTGAGGGCGTTGAAGCTACCCCCACCTATCAAACTGATTGGAACCTTCATGAGTGAAGCAAGTAGCACGGCGTTAAACGCCAAGCCCAAAGTAACCGAGGTTGAGCAGTTCAGCGTCGACACGATTCCCGACGCCGACCGCACCTCAAGACCATTTGACCTGTTCAGAATTCAGTTCGGCGGAGCAAACACTTTTGCCACCGTCATCTTGGGCACGTTCCCAATCTTCTTCGGCCTCTCGTTTTGGCAGGCGCTAGCCGCAACCGTTTTGGGTTTGCTGGTTGGCACACTGTTCTTGATGCCAATGGGCATCTTCGGCCCACGCACCGGCACTAACAACGCTGTTAGCTCAGGTGCACTTCTTGGTGTTCGCGGTCGTGTTGTTGGTTCATTCTTGAGCTTGCTCACCGCAATCGCGTTCTATTCGATTTCAGTTTGGGTTTCAGGCGACGCCATTGTGGGGGCATTGACGCGCATGTTCGGCATCGAGAAGAGCCCACTGGTTTCGAGCATCATCTATGCGGTCATCGGCTTCATCGTGATTGTGGTTGTTGTGTTCGGTTACCAGTTCATGTTGCTCGTCAACAAGGTTGCGGTTATCTTCAACTCAATCTTGATGGTGCTAGCTGTTGTGGCGTTCTGGGGCGTTTTTGACCCTAGCTATGGCGGCACACCTGACGCATTGTTGTTGGGCGACTTCTGGCCAACCTTTATCTTGGCGGCGTTGGTTGTAATGAGCAACCCGATCTCGTTCGGTGCGTTCTTGGGTGACTGGTCACGTTACATTCCGCGCGACACTCCAAACTCAAAGCTCATGCTCGCCACCCTTTGGGCTCAGCTTGCAACTTTGATTCCGTTCATCTTTGGTCTTGCAACTGCAACGCTCATCACCAACAGTGACTATGTTGTTGGCCTGATTCAGGCTTCACCGCTTTGGTATGCAATCTTGCTAATCGTTGTTGCATTCATCGGTGGCCTTTCAACCGGCACAACCTCGCTTTATGGCACGGGCCTCGACTTTGCCTCGGTGTTCCCTCAGCTATCACGCGTGCGTGCAACCATCTTGATTGGCAGCTTGGCATTCGTTTTCATTTTGGTTGGTCGTTTGGTCTATGACTTCTATAGTGCGGTCAACGCGTTTATTGGCGCGATCGTCATCACAACCACCCCGTGGATGGTCATTATGGCAATCGGATACTTCGTTCGCCGCGGCTACTATGACGCAAGTGACCTTCAGGTGTTCAACAAGGGTCAAATCGGCGGCAAGTATTGGTTCAACGCTGGTGTTAACTGGCGCGCACTTGGCAGCTGGTTGATTGCGGCAACCGTTGGTTTGAGCTTTGCTTATTACCCACCGGTTATCGAAGGCCCATTCAACGCAGTTGCTGGCGGTGTTGACCTCAGCTTGGTCACAGCCATCGGCACAGCAGCAGTGCTCTATCTTTTGTCACTGTTCATCTGGCCAGAGCCTGACTATGTGTTTGGCCCTAAAGGCCCACGCCTGGTGCCATCGCGCAAAGGCGCAACCCCAGAGGTTGCACACAACCCAGGCTCAGCTGCCGCCAAGGCTGCAGCAGCTCGCGCCAGCAAGTAGCATCAAAGCATAAGCAACACAAACAGCATCAACAACAGGAACAGCCGGCTCTGCCTTCAGGTGGGGCCGGCTGGAATCCTCTTTAAAAATCGAAGGCAAGCACCCGCACAATGACAAAGCCAATTCCACGAATCGTTACCGGTGAAACACTTGGTCAGGTCGATGCCTCACAGGTGCCGCGCTTTGCGGGGTTGCCAACGTTTGCGCGTTTGCCGCGCATCGACGAGGTGACGAACGTTGACATTGCCGTGGTTGGCATGCCGTTTGACGCCGGAGCAAGTTTTAGGTCTGGCGCGCGTTTTGGCCCGAGTCACATTCGTGAGGCTTCGCGTCTGTTGCGACCATATAACCCTGCGCAAGATGCCTACCCGTTTGAGCTCGCACAGGTGGTTGACGCTGGCGATTTGAACCTCAACACCTATGACATTCTTGAGACCCTCGAAACCATCGAGGCTGGCATCACCGAGATTCTAAATCTCGACGCAAAGCCAATGACCTTTGGCGGCGACCACACCATTGCGCTGCCAATTTTGCGCGCGCTTCACAAAAAGTTTGGGCCGATTGCGGTCATTCACTTTGACGCACACCTTGACACGTGGGACACCTACTATGGCGCCCCTTACACCCACGGCACGCCCTTTAGACGAGCCGCCGAAGAAGGCCTGCTCGACCTTGAGTCTTGCTTGCACGTCGGCATTCGTGGCCCACTTTATTCAAAGCAAGATTTGTCAGATGACGCGACTTTTGGTTTTCAGATCATTCGCAGCGAAGACTTTGACGACCTTGGCACCGAAGCCATCATTGCCAAAATGCTTAAACGTGTGGCTGGCAAACCTGTTTATGTGTCGATTGACGTTGACGTGATGGACCCAGCATTTGCCCCCGGCACAGGCACACCTGAGGCCGGCGGAATCACCAGTCGCGAGTTGTTGCGAGTGCTTCGTGCGTTGGACGCAACCAACCTGCTTGGCGCTGACATCGTTGAGGTTTCACCGCCCTACGACCACGCCCAAATCACAGCACTGGCTGCCTGCCACCTGGCATATGACCTAATCACAACCATGGCCAAAGCCACCGCCGCGGCCAAAAAGGCATAACTATGAACAGCTCAAGTTTGTCTGTCGCAGCTGCGGCAGCTCGGGTTGACGAAGTGCTTGCTGCGGCAGCCAAAATCGTCGCCGACTTTGGTGCGCACAACACCGCGGCCTACTTTGCCGGCTTTGCGCCCGACGCCAGCTTCATGTTTTATACCCACACCGAACGCCTTGACTCACGCGCCGCCTACGAGGTGCTTTGGGCTAAAGGGGAGGCCGAAGACGGCTTCAAAGTGCACGGCTGCAAGTCAACCAACCAGCTAGTTCAACTAATCGGCGCCGACGCAGCCGTCTTTAGTCACAACGTCGAATCGTCAATCGAATTCGGCGGCGAGGTCAGCACCG
>CANFKN010000061.1 GCA_947447385.1 Microbacteriaceae bacterium | reverse complement strand
GAAGACACCAAAATTCTCGAGGATGCCTGGACCGTCTCGACCGTTGACGGTTCTGACGCTTCGCATTGGGAGCATACCGTTGCCCGCCATGCCAGCGGAATTTGGGTTTTGACCGAACCTGACGGTGGCGCCTCAAAGTTGGCGAAGTTTGGCATCAAACCTGTGCCGTTGGGCAACTAGTTGAGACCGTTTCTGGCTATCCCGGGCTAATTTTGGCTCTGAATGCTCAGCGACACGCCGTTTCGGCAAAGTTTTGAAAAAACTAATTACCAATTAAGCGCGATTTGTCATAGGATTGAGTTTCGGCGTTTCTGCACGCAATCCCTAAATCGCAAGGTTTTCGTTGTCGTGCGCTCGTTACGTCGAAAAATTTAGGTAGATAAGTGAGGCTATGGCCAACAAAGACGGTGTCATCGAAATCGAGGGCCAAGTTGTTGAAGCGCTTCCGAACGCAATGTTTCGGGTTGAGCTAACCAACGGTCACAAGGTTTTGGCGCACATTTCAGGAAAAATGCGTCAGCACTACATCAAGATCCTTCCTGAAGACCGCGTAATCGTTGAGCTCAGCACATACGACCTAACCCGTGGTCGCATCATTTATCGCTACAAATAAAGATTTGAACAAACCGGTCTGCAGAACCATTCAGACCCCTAGAGAAGTAGTAAAGACATGAAGGTTAACCCAAGCGTTAAGAAGATTTGCGACAAGTGCAAGGTCATTCGCCGTCACGGTCGTGTCATGGTTATCTGCGAGAACCCTCGTCACAAGCAGCGCCAGGGCTAATAAGTTTCACCCGTCAGTTTCGACTGACACCGCGGTTCGCCGCAACAACTAAAAAGGCAACGATCATTCGAGCGAACGAAACAGCTGAGGCTGCGATGGGCGCAAGAGGGCACCTTTGGATGAAGGCCAAAGCCGAGAAATCGGAAATCGTTGCTGCAGACCTTCAAAAAACAACAGGAGAAATCCCATGGCACGTGTTGCCGGAGCCGATATTCCAGACGCGAAACGCGTCGAAATCGCCCTAACCTACATCTACGGCATTGGCCGTACCCGCTCGGTTGAAATCCTCAAGGGTACCGAGATCAACAAAGACACTCGTGTCAAAGACCTAACCGACGACCAGTTGGTTGCTATTCGTGACTACATCGATGGCAACTACAAGGTTGAGGGTGACCTACGCCGTGACGTAGCAGCAGACATTCGCCGCAAGGTTGAAATCGGCAGCTACGAAGGCATCCGCCACCGCAAGGGTCTTCCTGTGCGCGGTCAGCGCACCAAGACCAACGCACGCACCCGCAAGGGCCCGAAGCGCACCGTAGCCGGCAAGAAGAAGGCAGCTCGCAAGTAGCCCGCGCTACTAGCGACTGTTTATCAGGATTTAGGAGAGAATCATGGCAGCACCTAAGGCAAAAGCCGGCTCAGCAGCCCGCAAGCCACGCAAAAAAGACAAAAAGAACATCACCGTTGGCCAAGCTCACATCAAGAGCACATTCAACAACACCATCGTTTCGATCACCGACTCGACCGGCGCTGTTATCTCATGGTCTTCATCAGGTGACGTTGGCTACAAGGGCTCACGCAAGTCGACTCCTTTCGCCGCTCAGCTAGCCGCTGAGTCAGCTGCTCGCAAGGCACAGGAACACGGCCTAAAGAAGGTTGACGTTTTCGTGAAGGGCCCAGGCTCAGGTCGCGAAACCGCAATTCGTTCACTTCAGGCTGCAGGTCTTGAGGTTGGCACAATCAGCGATGTGACCCCACAGGCTCACAACGGTTGCCGTCCTCCAAAGCGTCGCCGCGTCTAATTTTTTAGAACTCTGGTGCCCGCTGGTGAGCAATCGTTAGCGGGCCTCAAAACCCCTTGCAGCAAACTGCGCAGTGGCCACTGTGCAGCCAAAACCAAATAGGTGTCATATTTCGGGTGCCTATGCGAAAGGAATAACCGTGCTAATTGCACAGCGTCCAACCCTTGAAGAAGAAGTTCTGAGCGAAAATCGCTCACGTTTCACCCTTGAGCCACTAGAGCCAGGCTTTGGTTACACACTTGGCAACTCACTTCGCCGCACTTTGTTGTCGTCGATTCCTGGTGCAGCAGTGACCACAATTCGCATTGATGGTGTTCGTCACGAATTCAGCACCATCGAAGGTGTTACCGAAGACGTAACCGAGATCATCTTGAACCTAAAAGAACTAGTTGTTTCGTCAGAGCACGATGCACCAGTTGTTATTCGTTTGCGCAAGTCAGGTGCCGGCGTTGCTACTGCAGCCGACATTGAGACCGTTGCAGGCATCGAGATTCACAACCCAGAGCTAGTTATCGCTCACGTCAACTCAAAGGCAAAGTTCGATGTCGAACTAACCGTTGAGCGTGGCCGCGGTTATGTTCAGGCAACTCAGAACCGCCAAGAAGGCGCAGTTGACTTGATCGCTATCGACTCAATCTATTCACCAGTTTTGAAGGTCTCATACCGCGTCGAGGCAACTCGCGCCGGTGAGTACACCAACTTCGACAAGCTGATTGTCGATGTTGAGACCAAGCCTTCGATCACCCCACGCGATGCTGTTGCTTCGGCAGGTCACACTTTGGTTGAGCTATTCGGCTTGGCTCGTGAACTAAACACAGCTGCTGAGGGCATCGAAATTGGCCCAGCTCCAGTTGAAGCGGGTCTATCACCAGAGTTGGCAATGCCTATCGAAGAGCTAGAGCTAACCGTTCGCAGCTACAACTGCCTAAAGCGCGAGGGCATCAACACCGTCAGTGAGCTAATTAACCTCACTGAAGACCAGTTGATGAACATTCGCAACTTCGGTAGCAAGTCTGTTGACGAAGTTCGCGACAAGCTCGTTTCACTCGGCCTAAAGTTCAAGGATTCAGTCCCTGGCTTTGACGGCGCCTACTTTAGCTCAGCCTTCGACGACGACCTAGCCTAAGCTTCGGTCTTTAGAAATCAAACAGGAGTAAATAATGCCTACCCCAACTAAGGGACCACGCCTCGGTGGCGGACCAGCTCACGAGCGTCTGCTACTAAACAACATGGCCACCTCATTGTTCTTGCACAAGAAGATCACCACCACCGAGACCAAGGCAAAGCGCCTTCGTCCGATTGCTGAGCGTTTGGTTACATTCGCAAAGCGTGGCGACCTTCACTCACGCCGTCGCGTGATGCAGCAGATTCTAGATAAGGGTGTTGTGCACGAGTTGTTCGCAAACATCGCACCACTTGTTGCTGACCGTCAGGGTGGCTACACCCGCATCACCAAGCTCGGATACCGCAAGGGCGACAACGCCCCTATGGCACTTATCGAGCTTGTTCTTGAGCCGGTTAACGCACAGCCAAGCGCCAACAAGAAGCGCATCGTCAACACCATCAAGGGTTCAGACGTTGTTGCTCCAGTTGTCGAAGAAGCCGTAATCGAAGACGTAGTTGCTGAAGAAGCAATCGTTGAAGAAGCAGCTGCACCAGCAGCAACCGAAGCACCTGCAGAAGCAGTTGCTGAAGTTGCAGTTGAGGCACCTGCAGAGGCAGCTACTGAGGCTCCTGCTGAAGTTGCAACCGAAGCTGAGGCTGAAGTTGCTGCTGACGAGGCTCAGGCCTAATCACCGCTTTTAAAGCCATGAATCAGCCCGTTGACCATGAGGTCGACGGGCTGATTCGCTTTAAAGCCCAACTGAGCTATCACGGCGGCAACTTCAACGGCTATGCCAAGCAGCCTGGCATGCGCACAGTGCACGCTGAGTTCGCCAAAGCCCTGACCACCGTGTTCGGGGCGACCGACGACGACTTCGGCATGCGAGTTGCAGGTCGCACCGATGCGGGTGTTCACGCGCTCGCGCAGGTGCTGCACTTTGATATTTCGTCGCAACGCATGAAACGCATCGAACGCGGGCCAGATCTGCTTTCTAGATTGAACTCGTTGCTGCCGGCGGACATCCGCGTTTTTAAAGTCGATGTTGCACCGCCTGGTTTCGATGCCCGATTCAGCGCTTTGTTTCGCCAATATCGTTATCGGGTGAGCGACTACGACACCCAACGAAACCCGCTTGAAGCCGACTTCACGCTTTGGCACACCCGCCCACTTGATGCTTTTGCAATGCAAGGTGCCGCTCTTGAGCTGGTGGGCCTGCACGACTTCGCAACATTTTGCCGACCGCGCGATTTTGGCACCACTATTCGCGAACTTCGTGAGGTGCGCGTGGTTCGCACCGAGTCTGGCGTCATTGAGATCTGGCTCACAGCAGATGCGTTTTGCCACAACATGGTTCGCGCCATAGTCGGCGCCCTCATGGCAGTGGGGCAGGGGTTAGCAACGGCAGCCGAAGTTGCAACTGTTTTAGCTGCGCGAAGTCGCGAAGACATGTTCAAAGTTGTCGCACCAAAGGGTCTAACTTTGATGCAAATCGGCTACCCAGCCGACGAGTTGCTGGCGCAGCAGGCAGTGATTACCAAGGTTCAGCGAAGCTCGGCGAACTTCGACGAATAACTGACTTGACCAGCGTGGCATCAACGGGCTAGACTTGACCTTTGGTATTGGCAGTGTTTTGCTGCCGAACACAAAACTTGAATCCCGAGAAGCTCTAGTTATCTTCGTGCGCGGGTTCATTTCAATCCGACACAGAAGTAGAAGGCAAATAAGCGTGCGTACTTATTCACCAAAGGCTCACGAACTGAGCAACCAGTGGGTCATCATTGACGCCACCGACATCGTTCTCGGTCGTCTAGCAACCCACGCTGCAACTTTGTTGCGCGGCAAGCACAAGCCAACCTTTGCTCCACACATGGACAACGGTGACTTTGTAATCGTGATCAACGCTGAGAAGGTTGCGTTGACCGGTGCGAAGCTTGCGCAGAAGAAGGCTTACCGCCACTCGGGTTACCCAGGCGGTCTAACTGCAACCACATATGCTGAGTTGCTAGAGAAGAACCCTGAGAAGGCAATCGAGAAGGCTGTTCGCGGCATGTTGCCAAAGAACAAGCTCGGTGCAGACCAGCTTTCAAAGCTAAAGGTTTACCGCGGTGCTGAGCACCCACACGCTGCACAGCAGCCAAAGCCGTTCATCATCGACCAGGTTGCCCAGTAATCACTGGCCCACAAAGAAGATTAGAGACCTATCATGGCTAAAGCCCCAGAAGCTGCCGTTGCAGCTGAAGAAGTAGTAGCAACTGACAGCTACACCACCGAGACTCCTGCAGCTGCTGCTGCGCCAAAGGCCGCTCGCCCAGCACTAACCGTGCCTGGTGCAGGTCTTGGTCGCCGCAAAGAGGCAATCGCTCGTGTTCGCCTTGTTCCAGGCACCGGCACCATCAAGGTGAACGGCCGCGAACTTGCAGACTATTTTCCTAACAAGTTGCACCAGCAGCTAATCACCGACCCATTCACCATTCTTGAGCTAAAGGGCAGCTATGACGTTGTCGCTCGCATCACTGGTGGTGGCGTTGCTGGTCAGGCTGGCGCATTGCGTCTTGGCATTGCTCGTGCACTGAACGAGATCGACCGCGACAACAACCGCCCAGCTCTGAAGAAGGCTGGCTTCTTGAAGCGCGACGCACGTGTTATCGAGCGCAAGAAGGCTGGTCTTAAGAAGGCCCGCAAGGCTTCACAGTTCTCGAAGCGTTAATCTTTTAGCCTTCGTTCGCGAACAAGCTTTAAGCTTTCAATATGACGCGGCTGTTTGGAACCGATGGAGTGCGTGGACTCGCAAACCGTGATATCACGGTTGAGACCGCAGTTTCATTGGCCCAGGCAGCCGCTATTATTTTGGGCGAAGAAGCTCGCTCGCGTGGCAACAAACCAAAGGCTGTTATCGGCCGCGATCCTCGCATTTCGGGGGAGTTTCTAGCTGCAGCTGTTGCTGCCGGCTTGGCAAGTTCGGGCGTTGATGTTTTTGACGCTGGCGTTTTGCCGACCCCAGCCACTGCCTTTTTAACCGCTGACCTTGACGCCGATTTTGGCGTGATGATTTCGGCCTCTCACAACCCAGCGCCTGATAACGGCATCAAGTTCTTTGCACGCGGTGGCCACAAGCTACCCGACTCACTTGAAGACAGCATCGAAGCGGCTATGGGTTCACCTAAGATTGCACCGCTTGGCAGTGGCGTTGGTCACGTTCAAAGATTTGCCGACGCTGAAGATCGCTATTTAGTGCACCTGTTGGGTTCGCTTCCAAATCGCTTGGATGGCCTAACGGTCGTGCTCGACTGTGCTCACGGCGCAGCTTCGGCGGTTTCGCCAGAGGCTTTCACCGATGCTGGCGCAAAAGTTATTGTTATCGGCAATAATCCTGATGGCTTGAACATCAACGAGGGTTATGGTTCAACTCACCTAAGCGCTTTGCAGGCGGCTGTATTGCAGCACGGTGCCGACGCCGGCATTGCCCACGATGGCGACGCTGACCGCTGCCTTGCGGTTGACCACACCGGTGCAATCATCGACGGTGACCAGATCATGGCAGTTTTAGCAATCTCTGCCAAAGAACGCGGCCAACTTGCCCGCAACACTCTAGTGGCCACCGTTATGAGCAACCTGGGTTTGAAGATTGCAATGCAGGCAGCCGGCATCGAAATGATCGAAACCAAAGTCGGCGACCGTTATGTTCTCGAGGCGATTCGCGAGGGTGGTTACACCCTCGGTGGCGAACAGTCTGGTCACGTAATCTTCTCGCAATATGCAACCACCGGCGACGGAATTTTGACCGGCCTAAAACTACTTGCCGAAGTCAAGCGCACCGGCAAGCCATTGCATGAGCTCGTCAAAGTGATGAAGGTTTATCCGCAGGTCTTGTTAAACGTGCCTGGCGTTGACCGCAGTCGAGTTGATAGCGACGCTGAGGTTCAACAGAGCGTGCGAGACGCTGAAGACGAACTCTCTGGCACAGGTCGTGTTTTGTTGCGCGCCTCTGGCACCGAGCCACTGGTTCGCGTCATGGTTGAGGCTGCCGACGAAGGCACCGCACAATCTTGGGCTGACCGCATTGCTCGCGTTGTCGAGCGTCGTCTAGCGCTCTAAGCGCGCTCTAAATCTTGCGCAGCAACACGCTCTCGACGGCGTGATTAGCGCCCTTCTTCAAAACTAGAGTGGCGCGAGCGCGCGTAGGCAAAATGTTTTCAATCAGGTTTGGCAGGTTAATTGTTTGCCAAATTTCTTTGGCGCGGTCGAGGGCTTTTTCAACTGGCATCTCGGCATAGCGGTGAAAATACGACGCTGGGTTTGTGAAGGCTGATTCGCGCAGTTGATAGAAGCGGCTCAAGAACCACTCGGTGATATTGCTAGTGTCTGCATCGACATAGAT
>CANFKN010000060.1 GCA_947447385.1 Microbacteriaceae bacterium | reverse complement strand
GTTCGTGCAACATTTCGTAAACAGATTTGATTTGAACTAAATCATTTAGCAGAGTTGATGTCATAACCCCTTTTGAAAGGCAATCATGTCATTTACAACTACCCGTCGCACTGCTCTTAAGGCAGTGCTCGCAGTTGCAGTTGCTGGCGCATCTTTGGCCCTCGCAGCCTGCTCAACTGGTGCTGCCCCAAGCGCAACTCCAAGCGCGACCGACCTTCAGACCCTAACCGCTGGCAAGCTAACCATCGGCACCGGCAACCCTGCCTATGAGCCTTGGGTTGTTGGCGACGCACCAGAGAGCGGCGAAGGCTATGAAGCAGCCGTTGCTTATGCTGTCGCAGACAAACTAGGTTTCGCTAAGAGCGACGTGGTTTGGGTTCGCACCACATTTGATGAAGCAATCGCACCTGGTGCCAAGAACTTTGACTTTAACTTGCAGCAGTACTCGATCACTGACGAGCGCAAGGCAAACGTTGACTTCTCAAGCCCTTATTACTCAACCACTCAGACCGTGATCACCATTGCTGGTTCAAAGGCTGACGGCGTAACCACCGTTGCAGGCCTAAAAGACCTAGTTATTGGCGCAGCGACTGGCACCACCAGCTTCACCGCAATCGAAGACGTAATTCAGCCAACCAGTGGCGCTCAGGCATTCAACTCGAACGACGACGCCAAGGCTGCACTTCAGGCTGGTCAGATTGACGCTCTTGTTGTTGACCTACCTACCGCACTCTACCTAACCGCAGTTGAGCTTGACGGCGGCAAGATTGTTGGTCAGCTTGACGGCAGCGCAGCTGGCGACCAGTTCGGTCTAGTGCTTGACAAAGACAGCGCTCTAACCGCAGCGGTTAGTGCAGCAGTAGACGCTCTTGAGGCTGACGGCACCCTAGCCGCGCTTCAGCAGAAGTGGCTTGCTGACTATGCCGGAGCTCCGGTTCTGAAGTAACGAAAAACTGTTAGATTTGGGGAGTACACCGTCGAGGTGTGCTCCCCTTTTCTTTGCACAAATCATTGAAAACCGCTACGCACCGCCCCAAGAACCGAGCGAAAATGAACAGCCAAGTAGCTTTTGAGCCCTCAGCGGCCGAAGTTGAACGCGCTCGCATTCGAACCGCTAAACGCCGCCGCTCGATTCTTGTCTCGTTATTGAGCACAGTCATATTTGCCGTGGTTGTTGGTTTCAGCCTGGTTTCAACGCCTGGTTGGGATCGCGTCGCGCACTCGTTCTTCGACCTTGAAACCGGCCTAAAAGCTTGGCCGCGCGTTATTGACGGTCTGCTTCTAAACCTGCGCGTTCTAGTTTTTGCCACCATCGGAGTTTTGTTCTTCGGAATGCTGCTGGCAATCATGCGCACCCTGCGCAACCCAGTGTTTTTTCCGCTGCGCGTTTTCGCACGAGGTTACGTCGACTTCTTTCGAGGCCTGCCCCTAATCATCGTGCTTTATCTGGTTGGCTTTGGCATTCCTGGCCTTCGCCTTGAGTGGCTCGGTCGAGTGCCAGCTGAAGTGCTGGGCACCGTCGCGCTCATACTGACCTACTCGGCCTATGTTGCCGAAGTGTTCAGGGCCGGCATCGAAAGCATCCACCCCTCGCAAAGGTTGGCGGCTCGCTCGCTCGGCCTGAGCTATTCGCAAACCATGCGACTTGTGGTGTTGCCGCAGGCTGTGCGTCGCGTCGCACCGCCGTTGATGAACGACTTTGTGTCACTTCAAAAAGACGTGGGATTGATTTCGATTCTCGGCGCAGTCGATGCCGTTCGCGGCGCCCAGATTGAAGTAGCTAAGTTCGCCAACTTCACGCCCTATGTCGTGGCCGGCCTTCTGTTTGTTTTGCTGGCCGTGCCGAGCATTCGATTCGCCGACCACATCGCAAGCAAATATGCCAAACGTGAACAGGCGGGCAGTGCACTATGAGCAATTCAAACGCGGATGCCCTTCGGCCACAACAGCCAATCGACTGGAACAACCCTCGGCTGCGGGTCGCCGGCTTGCGCAAGCACTACGACCAGAAAGTTGTGCTCGGTGGCGTTGACCTCGAGATCTACCCTGGCCAAATCGTGGCGCTGATTGGTTCATCTGGCTCAGGCAAGAGCACCATGTTGCGTTGCATCAACCTGATCGAAGAAATCAGCGACGGTCAGATTTGGCTCGAAGGCAAAGACATTAGCCTGGCAAGCATTGACCAAGACGCCGTGCGACGCGAGATTGGCATGGTTTTTCAGAGCTACAACCTGTTTGCCCACCTGAGCATTCTCGACAACATCACGCTTGCGCTGCGGCACGTGCAGGGCAAGAGCAAAGCAGAGGCTGAGCAGATTGCGCTTGGTTGGCTCGACCGCATCGGCCTTGCCGATAAAGCGGGCAGCTACCCCGATAAACTTTCGGGCGGGCAACAGCAGCGCACGGCGATTATTCGCGCCGTTGCGCTGAACCCAAAAGTTCTGCTGCTCGACGAAGTGACCTCGGCTCTTGACCCAGAACTTGTGGGCGAGGTGCTTGAGCTTATCCGTGATTTAAAAGCGACCGGCACAACCATCATCATGGCGACTCACGAACTATCGTTTGCGCGCGATGTTGCCGACTGGGTTGTGTTCTTAGACAAAGGTGTGGTCGCCGAAGAAGGCGAAGCCGCCGAGTTCTTTGCTAACCCAAAGCAAGAGCGCACGCGCGAGTTTCTAACTCGCCTGCAACGCTAGTAGCGATAGTGCTCAGGCTTGTAGGGCCCAGTCGGCGAAACGCCGATGTACCTCGCCTGAGCCGGCTCAAGCTCAGTTAGCACCGCACCTAAAGCTGCAAGGTGCAAGCGCGCAACTTTTTCGTCGGCCAACTTGGCGATGCGATAAACCTTGCGCTCAAGGTTTGGCCCATTTTGCGCAATCTCAATCTGCGCCATGGCCTGGTTGGTGAATGACGCACTCATCACAAACGACGGATGCCCCGTGGCGTTTCCCAAGTTCATAACGCGACCCTCGCTCAGCAAAATAACCGACCGGCCAGTCTCTAGTTCATACTCGTGCACAAGCGGTTTGATCTCGGTGACACTCAGCGCCATCGCTTCAAGGGCAGGCACGTCGAACTCATTGTCGAAGTGGCCAACGTTGGCCAAAATTGCGAGGTGCTTCATGCGCGCATAGTGCTCGGCGCCCACCACGTTGATGTTGCCAGTGGTCGTGACCACAAAGTCGAGCTGCTCGACGACTGATTCTAGGCGGGCAACTTGGTAGCCATCCATCGCGGCTTGAAGCGCACAGATCGGGTCGATCTCGCCAATGATTACGCGCGCGCCTTGGCCGCGAAGCGCCTCAGCACAGCCCTTGCCGACATCGCCGTAGCCGGCGACAAAGGCGACTTTGCCACCAATCAAAACGTCGGTGGCTCGGTTGAAACCATCGAGCAGTGAGTGGCGAATGCCATATTTGTTGTCGAACTTGCTCTTTGTAACGGCGTCGTTGACGTTGATCATCGGGAACAACAACTTGCCCGCACCCTCAAGCACCTCAAGGCGTTGCACGCCAGTCGTGGTTTCTTCGCTGCCGCCAGTGATGGTTTCGGCAAGCACCTGAAAACGCTCAGGGTTCTTGGCGCGTGACGACTCAAGAAGCTCGCGCACAATCTGGTGCTCCCAGTCAGCCCACGACTTCGACTGCTCGAGCTCACCTGTCAGCTCAAACTCGCGACCCTGGTGAATCAAATAAACCAGGTCGCCACCGTCATCGAGCAGGCTCGTCGGGCCTAGGTTCAAAGCGCCACTTGTCGCTGCACCAGCCAAAACTTGTGGGTCGGTTGACCAATCGAGAATCTGGTCAAGGCACCACCAAAACTCTTCAGATGTCTCGCCCTTGCAACCATAAACAGAAACACCGGCGGCAACGAGCGCGGCCGCGGCTTCGTCTTGGCTGCTAAAGATGTTGCAACTGGCAAGTCGCACCGCAGCGCCAAGGGCAACGAGGGTCTCGACGAGAACAGCCGTTTGCACCGTGATTGATAGTGAAACGCTAATGCGTGCACCTGCGAGAGGCTGCGACGGGCCATATTCTGCACGCACGGCCATCAGGCCAGGCATCTCGGTTTCGGCCAAGCGAATCTGTTTGCGGCCGGCATCGGCGAGCGCCAAATCAGCGATTGCATAGTTCGGCCCAATGGCCTTCAAGCTAGACACTCCACGACTTTCTCTGCGTTTTTATCAGTCTATTGATAACACTTCGGCCTCGCGAGCTGGGTCTAATCTGTCGCAACAAATTGCTACTAGTTTTGCCACAGCAATCAGGGTAGTTTTTATCTCTATGACAGCTAAATTCATCGGCGCCGTGCGCCTGGTCACTGCAATTTCAATTCTTGGCAGTGTTTATTGGCAGGTTTCTGATCGCATCGCAAACCACGTCTTTCACCCTGAGGAATATTGGGTCTATTTCACCATCGATACGAGCCTGCTCATGGCTGCGCTCCTGATTGCCGGTTTCGCCGTCGCTTGGTTTAAAAACAACCAAACTGCGCACTGGTTCGAGGTTGCCCGCATCGCGCTTTCAGCGGCCTACGTTGTCGTGGCTGTCGTTTATAACGCGCTGCTGCGCGGCGAACCAGATGACGCTCGAGACATCGCAGCTGGCTACCACTGGCCAACGCCGCCAAACGAGGTTTTGCACGTTTGGGCTCCACTTATTCTGGTGATTGAACTCATTCTGGTGACACCAGCCATCCGCGTGAAATTTGTCGAGGCACTCTGGGCAGCTGCCTACCCAATCGTTTGGCTCGTTGGCAGCATCATTCGCGGCAACATCAACCACTGGTGGCCTTACTGGTTTATCAACCCAGACCTCTATGGTGTGCCGAGCATGCTCATGTATATCGCTGGCATCACCGTGATTCTCATCGTGACAGCGTTCTTGCTGCTAGCCGTGAGAAGGCTGGCAAGTTCAATAACTCGAAGGGGTTAGAGCACGCCCCATCGGGGTTGAAGTCAAAGCCGATCTGGCTATGCCTATGCCACTTTGGTTAGAACAACGTAGTGGTGTTAATCGTGTGGATCAGTTCAGCTGTCGCATAGAGAACTGCGATGCCTCCAAGACGATAGAACCAAACCATTCTCGGGTGGGCATAGAAGCGCGCCTCGCCCTCTTTGCCCTTGCGACCAAACAGCTTCAACACACTCATTGCCAGCGATGGCAGCGGCAAAAGAATGAAGCCGATTCGGGCCAAATCAGGTGTTTCACCGAATATTGCTGTGAGCAAGAGCAGGCTCTCGGCGCCGATCCAGAGACTCAGTGCGAGGTTTGCCAAGCCCTGAGGCATGATGTGATACAAAGTGGTTGAATTCGGCAAACGGTTCTGAATCAGCGTGAGCAAATTTGGCATGACAAAAATCAAGGCACCGGCATATAGCTGCCAGCAGTTGCCGATGAGTGCTTCAGCAATAAACGCAAAAGTCGCGGCGCGCAAAGTTGTAGAGATTAATAGCTGTGAGAGCGGCGGCGGGGCTAGCTGATCTGTCTGCGTTATTTCAACTCGAATCGGAAAATACCGTCCGGCAACTTCTTCGAGCCCAACACGAGCCACCATGCAAATCGCCACAACTGTTGGCACAACTTTGGCGATTGATTCAATTTCTAGCTCACCGCCTGAAAGAGCTGGCAAAAGGTCAACAATCTGCAAGCTCGCCCAAGCTGCCAGCATCGGAGCAGCAATTAGGTCAACGAAACGCTCCCATAAATAGAGCCTGGTTGTGAGTCTAGGCCTTCTTAGAGTTCTAAAAGCACCAGAGATTACACGAGGAGTGACTCCCAGTGCCATGATTCCGAACAGCATTCTGGCATCGCCAGCAGAACTCGCGCCAACAGTTACGGCTAGGCCAATTGCCAGAACCGCCGTGCCCACGAAACCCGCGAATACATCGAAAATTCCAATTGCAATTAGGCCGCAGGTCACTGCAGTTGATGGCAGGGCAAGTTCGCCATGGGTTTGACCAGCGCCAATAAGACCGAGAGTAGCGGCGATGATGCTCAAAAGAATCCAAAGGCTGCCAAACATCGCTCGCAGGTAAGTGCCGTCAATGAAAACCTTTGAGGCCAAAGGTAACACGCGAGAAAATAACTGGGCTACGCGCTTCGGTGGGGCATCGAAAGCTACAGCCACAGGCAACGCCCAAATGGCTAACTTGTCACCCCAGTGTTGCGCCGCCGCCAACTTTAGCGCTGCGTCAACGTTGCCTTTCGCCAAATGGCGAAGGTGCGCGCTTTCGCCGAGGCTTTCGCTGGTTTTGTGTTCACCCTCAGCGTTGCCTTTGGCCTCACCCTTTGGGCCGCCAGCCGCTCCCGAAGAACCTCCGGCCGCGCCACCGGTCGCGCCGCCGGCGGCTCCGGCAGCACCACTTGCGGCTCCGGCAGCACCCGCTGCCGCTGCCGCGGCCGATGCCGCTAAAGTCACCGCGTTCAAGGTGGCTTGAGCTACTGCAGCTGGCTCGGCAATAGTTGGCTTTGGAGGTGGCGTCGGTTTAGGATCGGGTGTTGGAGTCGGAGTTGGCTCGGGAGTCGGCTCGGCTGTGGGAGTTGGAGTCGGTTCAGCCGGAGGCGCTGGAACATCCACGCTCGTTGTCGAAGATGGTTCAGATGCGACACCCTTTGCCTGAGGAATGTCAGCGTTGATTGCCAAAACAGAGATCTCATAGTGAGCGCCTTGAACGAGTCCATCTAGAATGCAAGAAGTTTCAGCAGCTGAGACCCTGCAGCCAAGGTTGCCAGATGACGATGCAGCAGTGACGACATATGCCTCAAGAATGCTGCCGCCAGTTTCAACCGGAGGTTGCCAGGTCACAGTTATTTTTTGGCCATCGAATGCGGCTGTGACGTTCTTTGGTGTTGCTGGCGGTGCAGGTTTAATAATCGTCGAACTGGCAAGCAAGCCTGGTTGGTGGTCACCATCACCAAGAACCGAAGCCGAATAAATGCACAGACCGGCTTTAAAGGCGGTTAACGCACCGGTTGCCGGGTCAACCGAACAGACATCTACTGAGCCTTCATTAACAGCGTAGGTTGGGGTAGCGCCAGCGAGATCGCCGCCGAGCTGAAGCCCCGTGAGTTGCCCAAACGTTGAAGCGGCGTCTGGTCGAGTGCTCCAATTGAGCGCGCGCACCGCAGGGCCAGCAATCACAGCGTTGGCTGGCACAGACCATTCAGAGATCAAACCTGGGTCAACGTCGAATGCGTTAGCAATAGCTCTGACGTTGACAAGATAGGTCAAACCAGCAGCGCCTCTGTCTAGGGCGGCAAGTTGACAGCTGTTTTGCCCGAACACGGTGTCACAGCCTAGAACTTGGTCACCG
>CANFKN010000059.1 GCA_947447385.1 Microbacteriaceae bacterium | reverse complement strand
CTTTCGATGCTCAGGGCATCAACGTTCAAAACCCGCTTAGAGAAAAGCGCATTGATTTCGCCGACATTCAAGCCATCGACGGTCGCTTTGGCCTGATCATTCTCAGCAACGACAAGCGACTCAACGTTCTTGCTGTCACAGGTCGAAACAGCCAAATCGCTCGCGAGGTTTTCACCGCTTGGCAGGCTTGGGTCGAGAAAAACGCCTAGTTCTGCCGAAGCGCTAGCTTCGATTAGTTGACTGTTTTCACGGCTCATTTGGCAAGCTCCTTGGCTTTAGGAACCCGCTTGGTGCGAGGGTCGAAAGCGTCGCGAAGGCCATCACCAATGAAGTTCACGCACAGTGCAATTGCGACAATGAACAAACCTGGATACCAGAACAACCAAGGGCGAGTTGCGAACGCGGTTTGGTTCTCGTTAATCAGGTAGCCAAGAGAAACGTCAGGCAAGCGCACGCCGAAACCAATGAAGCTCAGACCAGTTTCGAGCAGAATTGCTGCAGACATCAAAAGAGTTGTGCTGACAACAACTACACCAATCGCGTTTGGCAAGATGTGGCGAAAGATGATTCTGCGGTCTGAGGCGCCTGCGACTCGGGCAGCATCAACAAACTCTCGTTCACGCAGGCTCAAAAACTCGCCGCGAACCAAACGGGCGAGGCCTGTCCAGGTGAATAATCCGAGAAAAATAGCGAGAATAAACGAACCGAGGTTGCCAATCGAGCGACCAATAACTGCGCCGACCACCACGACCGGGATTGTGATGATGAGGTCAGTGAAACGCATCAGAAGCGAATCGGTGCGGCCGCGGTAGAACCCGGCTACAGAACCAATCACAACGCCGATAATCGTGGCGACAAGGCCGATCACAAACATCACCATGAGCGATTGCTGGGCCCCACGCATTACGCGAGCGAAGCCGTCATGACCCACTTCGTCTTGGCCAAACGGGTGGTTGCCTACTGCCAAACCGGTGCCGTCGATGAACTCAGGCAAAATGTCTAGAGTCGGCGCGCCAGCGTTCTCAACAGGATTGATTTGGGCATACCCGTAGCCATACCAACCAGGCACACGAATCGGAGTCGCCTCAGTGCCCAACTCAAGGCCGACTGAGGTAAAAGCCAACAGAATGATGCCGCCCAGCACGAACACAGACACCATGGCGGCCTTGTGACGCAAGAAGCGTCGGCGCACCAAGGTTGCCTGGCTCAAGCCAGCAACAGCGTTTTGCTCAATTGTCTGAGTCATTATTCCACCCTAATTCGAGGGTCGAGCAGGCCATAAACAATGTCTGCTATCAAGTTGAAGAGAATGGCAACTGTGCCGGTGATCAAGAAGAAGCCCATGACCGGGTTGAGGTCGACGTGCAACAAACTGTCGAGAAAGAGCTTGCCCATGCCGCTGAAGGCAAAGACTCGCTCGGTAATCACTGCGCCACCAATGACGCCGGCGAAATCGAATGCAACTAGCGTGGTTAGAGGAATCATGGCGTTTCTGAAGGCGTGGCGCATAACAACGGTGCGCTCGCTCAAACCTTTAGCTCTGGCTGTGCGAATAAAGTCTTGGTCCATAATCTCGAGCATGCTGGCGCGAGAATATCTGGTGTAGCCAGCGAAACCAATGAGCAGAAGTGCCAGTGTTGGCAAAAGCAAGTGGGTGAAAGTGTCAACGCCCATAACCCAGAAACTGCCTTGCAGGTTTGGGGTTGACGAACCCACGGTCGCGAAAGGTCGGCCACTCACATAGCTGCTGTTGAAATATGGCTGCCAGGCTTGCATGAAACGGTCAACACCGATGATTCCAGCCATAATCAGCGCCGTGATTCCGGAAGTTCGAGCTACAGGGCCACGGTCAACGCCGCCATTGAACCAGCCAATCGCAACGCCAATTGCCACAAAACCCGCAGCTATTCCGAAAACCGCCGGTGCAAGTAGGAATTTTGAAATCGCGTCAAAGGGCAACCAAAGAATCAGGCCAAGCAGAACGACTGCCAAAGATGAATTTCTTGCCCGCTTATTGTCTAAGCCGGTCGAGAGCGAGGTCACAATCAGCGCTGTGCCAACACCGAGAATCGCACCAAAAATCAAACCGATCGAAGGGTTTTCAAACCAGTGAGTCAAATTGATGAGCAGCAAAACAAGAGCTGTAGCGCCGCCTGAGATAGCCGCAACAATGCCGCGTCGGCGCCATGTGCCGCCCAGAATGCCCGACCAGATAAAGGCCGCTAGCAGGGTGCAAACAATGATTGCGAGCGGGCTTACTTGGGGTGAGACCAGAAAGTCGTTGAAGCCGATTGCTAGATATTGCTTTAGCAGCACGGCCACCCAGAACACCGGCAAAGAATAGAAGAGGAACGAGATAAATGTGACTGTGTAGTCGAAGCCACTGTACTGTCGTAGGGCGGTCGCTACGCCGACAATCACTCCGAGCAAAATGGCGATGAGCGTGGCACTTGTCACAAGTTGAAGTGTGTGACCCACTGCCGATGCGAGCAGGGCATCAACTGGTTGCCCGATCAGGTTCTTGCCCAAATCAAGCTGGCCGATTAAACCCGCGAGGATGCCTTTGAGCCAAATGAAATAGCGAAAATAAGGCGGGATGTTGAGATTGAGCACTTGAATTCGGTGTTCGATCAGTTGCTCTTTGTTGCGAGCTGTGCTCGTGCGCAGGTCTTCAAGCGGGTCGCCAGAATATGCGGTCAAAACATACATCACGTAGGTGGCTGCTAAGAGCACCACTAGTGATGCGATCAAACGCCGGCCAATAAAACTTAACACCGAATACTCCTCGTTGAGAATGCTTAGACACTAATACTAAAAAACGGGGTGGCGCCTTAGAGACGCCACCCCGCATTTCACATGAATCTATTAGCCGTTAACTTGGCCACCAAGCTGCTTCCAGTTCCAGAAGTTCCAGAAGAACATCGGAGCTAGAGGAGCTGGGGTGATGCCCTCAATCTTCTTTGAGTTGAACGCAGTTACGCCTGGGAACTGGAACACGGTAACACCGTAACCATCTGCCCAAACCTTCTGCTCAACTGTAGTTAGAAGCTCAAGCTGCTTAGCTGCGTCGAATTCCTTCGAGAGGCTTGCATAAGCTGCGTCAACATCTGCGTTTGAGTAACCAGTGAAGTTGTTTCCACCATCAGTGATGAAAGTTGCCTTCGAGCCAGTAACAGCGGTGCTGGTTGACTGCCAACCGAAGACGGTTGCATCGTAGGTGCCTGAGCCAAGCAGTGATCCCCAGTTGTCGTCACACTTGTTCAGAACGTCGAAGCCAGCCTCAGCTGCCGATGCCTGAATCAAAGCGAACTCGTTCTGGCGGCGAGTGTTGCCACAACCGAACAAGAACTTGACTGTTACCTTGCCGGTCACGCCGGCGTCAGCAAGAAGCTGCTTTGCACCATCGATGTCAACAGCTGCGTAATCGGCTGAACCGTTTGCTGCAGCGATTGAGTCATAGTTCGGCGAACCAGGTAGCGCGGTCTGTGAGTCGTTTAGCTTGGCATCAGGGTTGATCGGCTGGATCAACTTGGTGATGATGTCTTGACGAGGAATGGTCTTCAAGAATGCTAGTCGAACTGACTTTGCCTTCTCTGCGTCGCCACCATAAGTTGCTGGGTCGAATGGGCCCTTGTTGTTTAGGGTCAAGTCGATGTGCTCATAGGTTGCATCTGAAGTTGCAAGAGTTGTGATGCCCTTTGCTTCTTCAGCCTTTAGAGCGGTCATGATGTCGGCGGTTGCCTGTGGTGAGATTGCGTCAACTTCACCGTTAGCCAATGCAGTTACAGATGCAAGTGGGTCTTCGATGGTGCGAACGGTTACGGTCTCAATCTGTGGCTTTGGGCCCCAGTTGTAATCTTTGTTCGCAGTTAGAGTGACGTGGTCACCCTTCACTAGGTCGCTGATTACATAAGCGCCGTCTGAAACGAATACTGATGGGTCGACGTCGCCATAGTTCTGCACGTCATAGCCGCTGCTCCAGAATTTTGCAATTGGAGCCAAAGTTGCTAGGTCTTTGTCTTGAACAGCCTTGATGAACTTGGCCTTAGCGTCTTCAGCAGTTAGGCCATCAGCCTTGAATGCGTTCATGGTGGTTACGTGTGCTGCAACACCTACTGCAAAGTCGAGCTCCCAGTCAACCTTTGGCTCGTCATAGATCAAAGTCAATGAACGACCGTTGTCGCTGATTTCAGGAGTCTTGGTAACGCTTGCGAGGTCAGTGCCACAGCTAACTGAGTCAAAGAACACACCGGCGTCAAGTGCTGCCTGGTTAGAGATGTTGCCTTCAGCGTCGTATTCTGGCGAAACGTTGTTGAACAAGCAGCTGTTTGCAGCCCATGAGAGCAGCATGTCAGAAGCGTCAACAGCAGCGCCGTCGCTCCACTTAACACCTTCGTTGATGGTGTACTTGACGGTTAGCGGGTCTTGGCTTACGAGCTCGTACTTGCCGAACTGCTCGTTCTTGATAAGAGTCTGCTTGTCGTCGTAGTAGTTGAAGCTCGAGTTGGCCATGTAAAGAATGTTGTTGTTGGCAGTGGCGTTACCGTTTGAGGTCTGGCCATTTGCCGAATAAAAGTCTTGGTTCCAACCAACGTTTACGGCTGAACCTGCAACAATCTCAGATCCTCCTGCTGAACAAGCGCTAAGGCCTGCTGCTAGCAAGGCAGTTAATGCAACTGCGGCGAGTGATTTTTTAATATTCATGCTCTCCTACTTTCTAGATTAGATTTACTAACGCGCGCTAAAACAGAGTCACGCTAGGCACATGTGTCGAGCCTAGGGCAAAGACAAACTAACTCTGTGGTTTTATTGGAATTATTTACCAAATAGAAACAACTACTCCGAAAACCCCTTCAACTTGAGAGGCAAGAGGTGAAGTTGAGAGGCAAGAAAGGCAAAATGACCTTGAAAACGAGCGAATACCAGCCAATTCGGCAGCGTTTCGGTGTCGAGATCATCATTGTGCTTGCCCTTAGCCTCGGCGCCTCAGCCGTCTATTCGATTCTCTCTCTGGTGGCTAGCCTGACCGCACCGAAGGGCTTGGCTGGCTCAGTCCAGCACATCAATCCGAGCGCTTCGCCTCGGGAATGGCTCGACTTTTGCTACCAGTTTGTAGGCATAACGTTGGCGATGGCTCCTGTTGCCCTTGTGCTTTATCTTGTTTGGCGGCCGATTTCGAGCGATGAACACAACACCGCATTTAGCGCGTTTGAGAAACTCGGATTTCTTCGCCCACTCAAGTTCAGAGATTTCGCGAGTGGTCTCGGCTTGGCCGCCTGCATCGGCTTGCCAGGCTTGGGCTTGTATTTTGGCGCTCGTGCACTTGGTCTGGCCGCGCAAGTTGTTCCTAGTGACTTGCCCGGTTATTGGTGGGCTGTTCCCATGCTCCTTCTTTCCGCCCTTAGGGCAGCGCTAGTTGAGGAGTTCATAATCGTTGGCTACCTGTTCAACCGGCTAACCGCAATGGGTTGGTCAAGTCGCAGCCAGATTTGGGTGAGTGCGGTTATCCGTGGCTCATACCACCTATATCAAGGCTTTGGTGGTTTCGTAGGCAACCTCGCAATGGGCCTGGTGTTTGGGTGGCTTTATAAAAAGTTTGGTCGCTTGCAGGTTTTGATTTTTGCCCATTTTGTGCTCGATCTGGTGAGCTTTGTTGGCTTTGCACTGCTACATTGGTTAGGCATTCAAATAAGAATGTAGCTTTTGCCTTTTGGTTGGGAAAACCCAGTGAGAATCTGGTGCTGACCCGCAACCGTGAATCAGGTGCAAGTGGTTTTGAGGTCATCTCAAAACTGCCGCAACTGAAAGTCGGAATGCCAACTTAGAGGCGATTGACTCCAAAAATACCGTCGAGGTCTACGGGTGGAGTCGAATGAAACTATTCGACACCCCTTGCAAAAGTTGCAGGGGTTTTCGTTTAACCACATTCGCCTTCGCACTCAGATCGCATAAAGCGAAAGGCGTTCGAATGTTCGAACCTAAATCTGGGTTGCGCAAAATCGCAACAATCATCACCGTCACTACAGTCGCCAGCGCGATTTCACTCGGCTCGATTTCAGGTGCCGCCAGCGCCGCATCGAATACCCAGTTGCCAAAAACAGTTGCTTTTCTGAAGTCGGCATTCACCGCAAGTGACATTCAGACAAGAATGACCACGGGCTTTGCTCTTGAGTCATTGATTCAACTTGCCGGCGCCGGCATCACCGCAGGCGACCTAGACGCCGCAACGGTAGCTGAGTTCACAAACCCAAGTCTCGTTCTCGGCAATAAAAAACGCCCCGGTTACTTGATGGATTCTGCAACTTTCACACTCAAGCCCGGCCTGACCGGCAAGTTCTTGTTTGCGAGCAAAGTTCTAAAAGCACCTAACCCCGTGAAGCAAGCAAGGCTCACTGCTTCACTCGACGAAATCGTGAAGACTGATGGTGGCGCTTCAGCGTCGCAGGGTAACGCACAAGACGTTGCTTGGGTAGTTCTGGGGCTTCAGTCGCAGAGCGACCTTGCCTCAGCAAGAAAAGCAGCGGCTGCGCTCATGAAAATGCAGCTGGCCGACGGCGGTTTCAACTATGACCCAACGCTTACTACCGGTGGCACCGACGTTACTGCGATTGCGATTCAAGCACTCAAGTCGCTCAACTTCGCGACAAAAGCTTCAAACACAAAACGAAACTCGGTCGTCTCGAAGGCCGTGGCGTTTTTGAAGCGAACCGATGTGAACAACAACCATTTCGAAGCTTGGGGCGACCTTGACCCGAACGGCACTGCCTATGCAATCATGGGCCTTCAGGCCGCGGGTCAGAACGTTGCGCCTTATGCAACTTGGTTGCGCGGCAAAGTTCAAGCCGATGGTGGCATTGAAGCGCCTTGGGCAATCGGTTCTGGCGATCGCTATGTCACAGCCCAGGGTTACTTGCCGTTGATTGGCAAAACTTACCTCACGCTTCTGGCTGCAATCTAGGGCTCGACAGGCATTCTCGATGAAAATAAAGTTGCGCCCAGTTCTGATTGGTTTGATTCTGCTTGTGGCTTTGGTTGGGCTAACCCACGTTGTGCCTGATTCGAAACCAAGTGCTTCGGCTTCGGCGAGCGCAAGCGCAAGTTGGTGCGACGAGGCTCACCCTGGTGTTTCTTTGGTGATTGATTTTGGAGCACAATCTAAACGACAGCCAGTTGTGAAATGTGCACCAAAGTTCAACTCGTCAGGGAGCGCTGTAAGCAATGAACTCAACGGGTGGCAACTATTCAACGCCGCTGGCATCGAGGTCGCAGGCACCACAGATTTTCCGGTCGGTTTTGCCTGCCGAATTGCTGGCTGGCCATCGATAACAGTTCAGCCGTGCACTTCAACACCTACCTACGCCGAATGTCACTGGGCTTATTTCTATGCCGACACTTCTAGCGCGGGTGACTGG